>NZ_PFKO01000294.1:0-1194 GCF_002784285.1 Candidatus Infernicultor aquiphilus | reverse complement strand
ATTGCATACGCCCTTCCAAGAAAGATCAATCTTAGAAAAACATAAAGATAAACTATATTTTGATTCTCAAATCTGCAAAGAAGCCACTTTTAGAATTTATTGATATGAAGGTCTTTGGTGGAAACATAATTGCTCAAAGAGAGGATGCCTTAGAATTTGTTAAAGAACATATTAAACTACACGCAGAGATTAAAGAGACAGAAAGAGTAGAGAGATGGGAATATCCCATTGAGGCTTTAAGAGAGGCAATTACTAACGCAATATGTCATCGTAATTATAAAATTTCCAGTAATGTTCAGATAAGAATTTTTGATGATAGAGTTGAAGTATGGAGCTGTGGTTCTCTCCCAAAACCATTAACAATAGAAGATTTAAAGAAAAAGCATGATTCGGTTTTGAGAAATCCATTAATTGGGAAATGTTTCTTTTTGATTAAATATATCGAACAGTGGGGAACGGGAACTAATAGGATGATCGAAAAATGTCTAAGTTATAATTTACCTGAACCTTTATTTGAAGAAGTATCTGGGAATCTTGTGGTTACGTTTAGAGGGAAAATAACTAAGGAATATTTAGAAGATTTAAATTTAAATAAGAGGCAAATTTTAGCTGTGGAATATATTAAGAAAATCGGAAAAATTATAAACAAAAATTATAGAGAAATGTTTCCAGAAATATCCAATGAGACAGCAAGACTTGATTTAAATACAATGGTTAAAAAGAAGTTGTTGAATAAAAGGGGTGAAAAAAAAGGGGCTTACTACACTCTAAGATAATGTAAATATCCCAAATTTATCCCAAATTTATCCCAAATTATTATAAGTATTCCTATTTATGATGAGGAAGATGTAGAATATTAATTGTTTCTTAATTTTGTTTTTAATCTTGATTGGTAGATTGGCCGATTATTTTTGATTGGTCGATTGGTCGATTGGCAGATTATTTAGATTGGAGGATTTCACACTTATCAACCATAAAATCATTCGAAGACTTACCTGTCTGGCAAGACGCACGTAGGCTTAATTTAAAATAATGTTTTATACATATATTCTTATAAGTGAAAAAGATGATAAATTTTATGTTGGTTATACAGATAATTTAAAAAGAAGAATTAAAAAACATAATAATGGTGATGTTGAATCAACTAAATACAGAAGGCCATTAAAATTAATTTATTATGATGAAGTTTGCTTA
>NZ_PFKO01000013.1:1969-4601 GCF_002784285.1 Candidatus Infernicultor aquiphilus | reverse complement strand
GACTCGAATGAATTGAGCAGTATTACCATGAATGGGGATAAGGCAGTTACTGCAACCTTTGCTGCTAATACTGGTTGTTTGTTAGTAAAGGTATATAATCCAGAAGGTGCGGGTTATGGAGCTGGTTGGGTAAAACTATTTAATAATAGTATGACATTTGGACCATATGATACCGATGCAAATGGGTGGTATACATTTACCAACATACCTGTTGGAACTTATACTCTTACAGCAACACGTCCAGGTAATTCTGGATGGATAAGTCCTTCAGTACAAGTAACAATTACAATAGGAGCTGTTTGTCAGGAAGTAGAATTACGCTATACTAATTAATAACGTAAAATCACATCTGTCTCACTATTGGGGTCAGATCTTAACATTTGACATAACTTAAATGCTAAACTAAAAAGAATGGAACGGGGAAGAGTAAATTTCCCCTGTTCCATTCTTTTTAGTAAGGAAATCATGGGGTCAGGTCTCAACATTTGACATAACTAATATTCTATGTTAATATATAACCATGGCCAGACCATTACGTTTATCCTTTGAAGATGCCCTTTATCACATTACCTCCCGGGGTCATCGTAAAGAGAAAATTTTCTATGAGGATAAAGATAAAAAAGTATTTATTCGAAAATTAAGCGAGACCCTGCTAAGGTATTCCATAACCTGTTATAGCTACTGTCTCATGGATAATCACTATCATCTTTTTATCAAAACAGCCCAACCCAACCTATCCCAGTCCATTCACTATCTCAATGGCTCTTATGCCAATTGGTTTCGTACCCGATATCAGCTTACCGGTTCTATCTTTCAGGGTCGCTTTAAGTCCACCCTGGTGGAGGCAGATAGTTATGCCCTCATCCTTTCGGCTTATATTCATTTAAACCCCCTACGCGCCAGGATAACGCAAAGATTAAAGGATTATCCCTGGAGTAGTTATTTGGATTATCTTCATTTAAGAAAACCTCAAATCCCCAATCTTGATTCGTCCCTGGTCTTGCATTATTTTTCCCATGATCCTATGTCGGCAATGAAACAATATCAGGAATATCTACTGCAGAATCAACATATGGAAGATCCGCTGACTCAATCCTACCGTCATATTGCCCTGGGAAGTAATGGCTTCATAGAGGAGATAAAATTAAAGATAGAAAAGCAGGGGGAGAAAAGAGAGATTCCAGTAACCCGTTCGATGCCTTTCTATCATGCCGAACAAATTCTTGAGAAGATGAGTGATACCCTAAAAATTAATAAAGAAATAATCTTTAGTACGGAAAGGGGAAATATCTATCGGCAATTAGCCTTATATTTAATTAGATATTTTACTTCTCTTGCTCTATCGCAGATTGGCCAACTTTTTGATATGGATTATTCGGCTGTCTCTCAGGCAGTGAAAAGATTTGAGCATAAATGTGAAAATAATAATGAAATTGCCCAATTAAAGGAAAAGATGATGAAGGTCTTGAAAAAGGATTGAATGTCAAATGTTGAGACCTGACCCCAATCACTTTTTAACTTTTTCTATATACTCAGTTGCTACGATTTTTTTCGCAAATCGGACTGCTTTTTTTTCAGTAGAGAAGGTTCTATCTGCTACTTTTATTGGTGAGGGCAAAGTATTTCCTTTATAAGTATTATGTCCGTACTCTACAATATATTTATCTTGATGAGGGGCTATTTTACAATAATCGTATTTTATTTTCATATTTTTACCTCCTATTTAACTTGAGAATTCACTGTAGTCTTGCTACAGGGTGATTTATTTAAGAATTATTTATATCGCTAAGGAGTTCAGCATTTTTTGTACTAATTTCTTCAGGAGAGAGCACAATTACCTTACATTTATCAGGACTACTATTGAGATTGAGACTTAAAAAATCAGCATAAGATATTCTAAAATCTTTCCCGGCGGTCGGATCATTAGTGATTATTTCCTGCGTTTCATCATCGTAACCAATGATTACTCGAGCATGAGTTTTAAGGATAGTCAGACTATAATTTTGTATAGCAATTACCGGAGTCTTACTATTTAATAAAACTTTTATTTCCTCAATGGTTTTACTTTGATATTTTGCTTCTAATCCCATATTTTTAGCGTAGCTAATAAATTTAAATACTGAACTGGTACCGTATTCGTCGATGACTTTACTGGCAATCTGGCTCTGAGAAATGTTCATCCCAAAATACTTTAAAGTCATCGCCCCGGAAGCAGGAAGGCACCAGTTTGGTCCGGCATATTTTTCATAAGGGACCTCTAAATAAATAGAATCTATTTCTTCAATTTTATTTAGATCTTCATCTGAATTAAGCTGAAGCTCAGGGGTGACAATACCACTACAAGAAGTTAGAAAAAGAGAAGTAACTAAGATCAGGATTAAGGTGATGGTGATTTTACCCATTGCTTTCATATTATTTTCCTCCATTTTCTCTGTTGTTTTTTAACAGAGTCTTAATTTTTTATAGTTTTAAGTGTTGAAGGCATTTTTATCAAAGCAGGGGCTTTATCAAATAAAAAAAAGTCGGCAGCCTGGCTGTCTTAGCACTTTATATGCCTTAGACCCATTGCTTTGCGTCCTATCCTTTCGGGTAGTTTGCCTTTATCAACTTTGATGATAATTTATTCTATTTT
>NZ_PFKO01000013.1:0-1950 GCF_002784285.1 Candidatus Infernicultor aquiphilus | reverse complement strand
TATTATATTCCCTAAAAAAAGAAATTTCAGACATCAATTTGTAAATATTTTATATTTTTTTATATTTTTCTAGTATCATTCCCTCGAAACCTGTCCTCGACCTGATCGGGGAGAGGGAATCTATCCTTGTAGGGGCGTATTGCAATACGCCCCTACTTATGGATTCCGCATCAAGTGCGGAATGACCAAGAGGTAAATTAATTTTTTTGTTTATAATCTTTTAAAACACTCAGAGTATATTCGATATCATAAGGAGTGTGGTCAGCATTAATCTGGAATCTGATTTCTTCATCGCCTTTAGGGACTACCGGGTAATTAAGACCTGTCGCCAATATACCATTTTTAATAAGATGTTTTACTAACTCAGTATTCTTTTTAGTGTCCCTTAGCATTAAAGGAACAATAGGATGGTCACTTTCCATAATTTCATATCCCAAATCCAGGAGACCTTTTTCAAATTTTTTAGTCATTTGATAAAGATGAAGTAAAATTTCTTTTCCTTTTTCACTATCCAGTATTTCCAGAGATTTTAGAGCAGCACTTGCCTCGGCAGGGGAGATGGGGTTGGAATAGATATACATTGGTGCAGTTTCTCTTAAATAGGTGATAATAGTCTGAGTGGAAGTGACATAGCCGCCATTTACTCCGAATGCTTTACCCAGAGTTCCTACCAAAATATCTACTCCTTTTGCCTTAGTATATTCTTCCGTTCCCCGCCCAGTCTTTCCATAGGCACCAATACCATGAGAATCATCTGCAATTACCAGAATATTTTCCGGAAATTTTTGGTCGTATTTTTGGGAAAGGTGGGAAATAATATCCAGAGGGGCATAATCACCTCTCATACTGAATATACCATCAGTAATAATGAGTAACCTTTTTGCTTTATCGATGGAATCTGTTATTCTATCTTCGAGTTCATTCATATTAAGATGGGAGTAGATTTTTTTGTCTTTTGGTCTAGCCAGTCTAAGGGCATTGATGATGCAGTTATGGTTTAGTTCATCACTTATTACTATAGTGTCAGAAGTGATAAGGGGAGTTAGGATGCCTACCACAGTTGAATAAGCTGAACTGAATAACATAGCATCATCCCGGTGATGAAATTTTGCTAATTTCTTTTCGAGTTCTCGATGAGGTTGAAATGTTCCGCTGATAAAACGGACCGCTCCCGGTCCAACTCCGTATTCTTTGGTTGCTCTTTCCTCTGCTTCAATAATTTCCTCTCTTAAGGACATTCCTAAATAAGAGTTAGAATTCATTCTGATAAATTCCTGATCTCCTTTTCCTTTTAAAAAATATCGGGAGCCTTTTTCTCCTTGGGCTTTTTTGACTTTAGTTATAATATATTCTTTACCTTTTAATCGTCCTTCATTTTCTAATTCGGTTAAGGTTTGAGAAAGAACTTTTTCTATATTAGTTAATCCCATTTTTTTATCCTCCATATTAATTAATCTGCCAATCTGCCAATCTGCCAATCTGCCAATTAAATTAGTCGTTAGTCGATAGTGAATAGTGAATAGTCGTTAGTACTTGGTTCTTGGTTTTTGTTTATAGTTTTTTGTAGGGGTCGAATTTATTCGACCCGAAACGGGTTCGATGAATCGAACCCCTACTCATTACACATTACTTATTACACATTTGGTTAGTTATCTAACCAAATGCTACACGCTCTACGCTATTCTTAGCTTAATTTTTAGTTTTTCAATCATATCTTTAGTCATTGCTTTTAGATTATAATCCGGAGACCAGCCCCAATCTTCTCTGGCTGCACGATCATCTAACTGGTTAGGCCAGGAATCAGCAATTGCCTGCCGCATGGGGTCAATATCATATTTCATCTCAAAGTCTGGGATATATTTTTTAATCTCTTGAGCAAGTTCTGCGGGAGTAAAACTTTCCGCAGTTATATTATAGGCATTTCTATGTTTTAATTTAGAAGAATCAGCT
>NZ_PFKO01000090.1:475-4652 GCF_002784285.1 Candidatus Infernicultor aquiphilus | reverse complement strand
TAGGATTCTTAAAACTCTGGGACTACAAAAACCTCCCTGGCATCGGCCCATCCCTGCCCTGGTCCTTCTCTTTATGGCATCAAGACTTCTGGCGGGCACCGGTTGATGGATAGCCCTTATTATTTCTCCTTTGCTTACCTTCTCACATCGGCAGATAATCTCTCCATAATCGGAATCTCTTTCTATTATCTCCTGCCATCTTTCTATCTTGTCTGCATATTCTGTAAATCTCGGTTGGTCGGATAAGGTCTCTGTAAAATTATCCTTATAATTTAGTTCTAATTGGGGGGAAATTTCTTTTGCTACCTCTTTTAAAATATCGCTGACCATTTCGGCAATAGCCGGGGCTGAACTTAAGCCCGGTGACTTAATACCTGCCACATTGATAAAACCTTTAACCTTTTTTGAGGGCTCAATAATAAAATCATCTCTGCCCTCAATATTTGCCCTTAAACCGGTAAAAGAAGCCACCAGATCTTGATGGGGAAGATGGAGAACTAATTTTCTTGCTCCCGAATATACTTCGTTTATCCCGACCTCAGTAGTAGCCAGATCATCCTTTTCCTCAACCTGATAAGAGTTAGGTCCTATTAAGAGATTGTTATGAACCGTTGGCGCTACCAAAATTCCTTTTGTTAATTTAGTGGGAATAGGAAAAAGGATATGACCAACTAAGCTCCCCCATTGTTTATCAAATAGCCTGTATTCACCTTTTAAAGGCTTTATCTTAAAATCTTCTCCGATAAGTTTAGCCATCTCATCAGCATATAACCCAGCAGCGTTTATTATTACCCTAGTTTCAATTAACCCCTTGTTGGTAAGTATGCCATAAGTCTGTCCTTTCTCAATTATTATATCCTTTGCTTCGGTTTCCAGTAAGACTTTAACTCCATTTATTACTGCATTATCAGCCAGGGCGATAGTTAATTCATAAGGGGAAATAATTCCGGCAGAAGGGGCATAAAGGGCATACTTGGCTTGGGGATTTAAATTTGCTTCTAATCTAAATAACTTATCACCAGTAATTATTTCTAAATTTTTAACTCCGTTTTTTTCTCCGTTCACTTTTAGATCTTTCACTTTATTAAAATCTTTCTCGTTAAAGCCCACCACCAATGAACCTATCCTCTTAAAGGGAACTTTTAAATCTGCACACAGCTTATCAAATTTTAAATTTGACTTTATATTAAGTTTACCTTTTAAGGTTTTAAAATCAGCATCATAGCCGGCATGGATAATCCCAGAATTACCCTTACTGGTCCCCATTGCCACATCATCTTCTTTTTCTATAAGAGTTATATCCAGTCTGTATCTGGATAATTCTCGGGCAATAGCAGTGCCGATTACCCCTCCTCCTATAATTACCACATCTGTCTTCATCGATATTCTCTTCATATTACAAATAAAAAACCATTTCATTAACCTGCATATCCGAATATATTCAGATAAAAGGGCTTAAGCCCCCGGTTAATAAAATGGTTCTCTCTTGTTTCTCCACCATTTATATTCAATTTTGTTATTATAATATCATACCAAATTATAATCGTCAATTTTTTTGTTTCCTAACTCCCCAATTTCAGGTGTTTCGTTTACAAATTTACTTCTTTAGGATAATATAATAAAAAATAAGCAAATTTCTCGAGAAAAATATTCCTAAAAATTAAGTTACGCTTAATTTATCTTAGTTTACAAAACTATTAAAATATAAAAAGGGAGAGAATAGGATGATGGAAAGATCAAGATTTAGTCTAAATAGAATAATCTACCCGGATTTGAACTTAGAAGATTTTTTTAAATTTACTGCAGATTTAGGTCTGAATAAGGTCGAATTACGAAACGACCTCCCTGGAAAAGGAGTAATTGATACTTATTCGCCAGAAGAAATTAAAGATTTATTAAAAAAATATGACCTAGAGATACTTACTATCAACGCCCTACAAAAATTTAATCTGGGTGTAGTATTGCAGCAAGCAATAAAAGAATTAAAAGAATTAATTAATCTGTCTTTGTCTATAGGGTGCAAAGCAATCGTACTATGTCCCAATAACGAGGTTAATGACCGAAGGAATTCAAAAGAGTTTTTTAAAGAAACTGTAGGAGCATTAAAATCATTCGCTCCGTTATTTGAAGAAAGTAATTTGTGGGGTTATGTGGAACCTCTGGGATTCAAAGAAAGCTCACTTTGCTCATTAGTTACAGCTATGAACGCTATAAAAGAGGCAGGTTGTCCTAACTACAAAATTGTCTATGATACTTTCCATCACTACATCGGTCCTGATACATTTGATATAATAGAAAATAAATATAACCTTTCTTATACCGGATTAGTGCATATCTCTGGAGTAGAAAGTGTTATTCCAACTGAACAATATAGAGATAATCACCGTATTTTAGTATCCGTCCAGGATAAACTTAAAAGCAAGGAACAGATAGAATTACTAATTAAACTAGGCTATAATGGGGATATCTCCTTGGAACCTTTTGCTAAAGAAGTACAAAAGATGGAGATTGAAGAGATAAAATCGGCTATTGATAAGAGCATAGAATATATTGTTAAATAATAAATGTTTTCTATATTTTTATAAAAATTTAAACCGGGAGAAAGAACAATATGTTTTTTATTCTAATGGGCTTGGTTGGGGGATTGGCTCTATTCTTATATGGGATGCAAATGACCAGTGAAGGCTTAAAAAATAACTTTGGTAATAAGTTAAAACAAATCTTAAGTACTCTATCTAAAAATAAATTAATCGCTTTATTTGCCGGTATTATCCTAACCTTTACTATCCAGAGCAGCACCGCTGCCTCTACTCTATTGGTAAGTCTGGTAAATACTGGAATTATGAGCTTAAGTCAGACACTTAGTATTTTGCTGGGAACCAGTATGGGGACAACTATAGCAACCCAAATAATTGCCTTTAGGATATCTGATTATGCCCTCTTAATAATTATGGTCGGATTTGGTTTAATAATTTTAGGGAGAAAGAGAAAACAGAGATTTATAGGCAATATTTTACTGGGGGTAGGTTTTATTTTTCTGGGGATGAAGGTGATGTCAGAATCAGTCTCTCCCCTTAAAGACCAGGCCTTTTTTAAGGAAACATTAACTAATTTGGAAAATATTCCTCTATTAGCTCTGCTCGCCTCTACCTTATTTACCAGTCTAATCCAGAGCAGTACTGCCACTATGGGCTTAACTATTTCTCTAGCTATGCAAGGGCTCATCTCTCTTAATCTGGCTATTCCTATTATTTTAGGTTCACATTTAGGCTCCTGCTCCACCGTCCTCTTCGCTGGCATCGGAGCTACCAGGAGTGCAAAAAGGGTTATTTGGGCTAATTTATTATTTAAACTAGGAGGAGTTATTATATTTTTCCTGCTCACTACCCCAATAATTTATCTGGTGCAAAAGACTTCTATAAATCTACCTCGACAGATTGCCAATGCCCATGCCTTAATCATTGTGGGCAATGCCCTAATTTTTCTACCCTTTACTGAAGGATTCGCCAAACTTTTAGAAAAAATTATTCCCAAGACCGAGGAAGTAGATTCTTTACAAAAACCAAAATTTTTAGATGCCGGTGCCCTTAAAACTCCTGAAATTGCCTTTTATCTTGCCAGTAAAGAGATATTGCGCATTTCTAACACTGTTGAAGAGATGGTATTAGGCATTATGCAAGTTTTCCTTAATAATGATGAAAAATTACTGGACAAGGTTGGCCAGCAAGATATGATTGTAGATAACCTTTCTCGAGAGATAACCAGATATCTAACTAAAATAAGCTTTGAAACCCTTTCTAAGGAACATTCTCAAGAAGTATTTAGACTATTGTATGTGGTTGACGACCTTGAGCATATCGGGGACTTGATTGATAAAAATTTGATTCCTTTGGTAGAAAAAAAGATCGATCATAGTCTTATATTTTCTGAGAAAGGGTTAGAAGAGATTAAAAAGATGCATCAAAAAATATATAATAATCTTCGCTGTGCCATAGGTGCTTTTGCTCTCCAGGACCGAAGGATGGCACAAAAAGTAGTTGACCAAAAAGAAGATATTGATGCTTTGGAAATAAACTTACGCAAAACTCATATTAACCGACTAAATATTGGAGTAGAGCTCTCTCAAAAGACCAGTGGTATGCATCTTGATTTAATTAATATCCTTAAAAGAATAAAT
>NZ_PFKO01000090.1:0-461 GCF_002784285.1 Candidatus Infernicultor aquiphilus | reverse complement strand
TATTGCACGGGCAGTTTTGGGGAATTTATAAATTATAGCTAGTGAGGTAAAAAGATGCTTAATATAATTACTATCGGACCACATCCTGATGATGTGGAATTGGGGATGGGGGGTTCTATATTAAAATTTACCAAAGCTGGCCATCAGGTTACTATCGTAGATTTAACTGATGGTGAGCCTACCCCTCGAGGCAATCCCGAGACAAGAAAAAAAGAGAGTGTTAAATCAAGCAGACTATTGGGTATAGAAGAAAGAATCACTCTTGATTTTCCCAATCGATATCTCCGGGATGAAATAGAAACTCGTCAGGAATTAGCTGAAATTATCAGAAGGCTTCATCCTGATATTATCTTTGTTCCTTATTGGATAGATGCTCATCCTGATCATATCGCTGCCTCAAAAATAGGTGATGCTGCTCGTTTTTATGGAAAATTTACCAAAACAGAGATGAAGGGAAAACC
>NZ_PFKO01000199.1:0-4658 GCF_002784285.1 Candidatus Infernicultor aquiphilus | reverse complement strand
ACCGAAGAGTTTAAACTCCTTAGCCGAATGTTAAAAGAGCAAACCAGAAAAGGTAAGATAAAAACTTCTCTCGAGATAGCTCCTGATTCTTTGCAAAACCCTACTGATCCGGATGCCACCTACCGTAAAAAAGGTAAGAAGAAACACATAGGTTACACGGTTAATCTAGTAGAAAAGTTTGATGATAAGCATAGGATGATAACCGGCTATGACCTTAAGAAAAATACCTATAGTGATCAGAAATTCGCTAAGGATACCATTTCCAAACTACCGGTAGAAAAGGATGGAGTAACCGCTCTGGTTGATGGTGCCTATTACTCTGAAGATATAGCTAAGAAAGCTGAAGCCAAAGGCATACAGATGGTCCCTACTAACCTGGTAGGGGGAGGTAAAAATAGTAATAGTGATAAATTTGAAATAGACGAAAAAGAACATCTAGTAAAGAAATGTCCTTCTGGTCATCAGCCGATAACCAGTACCTTTAAAGAAGGATCCTATAGAGCACACTTTGATCAGAAACACTGTAGTAATTGTCCCTTACGTAAAGATTGTTCGGTAGTAAAACAGAAGAAGAGTTATCTCTTTAAGGTATCAGAGACTAAGTTACACCGCTGCCAGCTTATCGCTAAGATGGGAACCTCCGAGTATAAAGAGTTGGCCAAGAAGAGAGCGGGTATAGAGGGTCTCCCTTCGGTACTAAGAAGGAGGTACAAGATAGATCATCTTCCGGTAAGGGGAGAAGTACGTGTAAAGGTGTGGTTAGGGTTTAAGATATCAGCCATAAACTGTAAGAGATTGATAAAGGGGTTGATAAGTACACCAATACCTGAGCTTTCTACTCTTTCATATAACCATTTATTTTCGCTATTTAGTTTTCAAAGGGCTTCTAGAGTTAAATTTGCTGCTTAGGTTAGATATGTTGTATTAAATAGTTAGTTTTTGGGAGATAATCATAGTATTATAATTATTTATAATTTAAAGTAAAGCAGAAAATAAAAATAAGAGAGAGAAAGGTATGGATATAATGGATATAATTTTTAGAGTTATGGATTCTAATCTCTATTTGGGAGCGTTAATTATTTTTTTATGCAGAGTTATAGATGTGACTATAGGGACCTTTAGAGTTCAGATGATAGTAAGAAGAAAAAAGCTTGTTTCCGCTCTGCTTGGTTTTTTTGAAGTTATGATCTTTATCCTCATTGTAAGTAAGGTAATACAGGATATCGGTAATTGGCTAAATGTCGTAGCTTATTGCGGGGGTTTTGCCATCGGAAATGTAGTCGGGATATATATATCGGATAAATTATCTAAAGAATTAATTTCAGTAGGAATTATTTCCAAGAATAAATGGCAAGAGATTGAACAGAAACTTTGGGATGAAGGGTTTGGAATTACTCGAAATATAGGATATGGTAAAGACGGGGAAGTGCAAGTTTTAAGAGTTATATGTGAAAGAAGTTACTTCACTAAAGTGAAAGAGATATCTATGGAGTATGATCCTAAAGCCTTTATAACTTCCTATCTCTTAGATGAAAAATATGGTGGCCAGATGTATGGAGTAAAAAGCAAAATTTAAGATCAAAAAGATTTACTGTTTAAAGATTGAACTATGGATGGTTATTTAATTCTCATCAAAGAGCAAAATTAAGTTTTATTGATTCCAGAGGAGTTTTAAATGTCTGGGTTTATCAATATCCAAAGCGATTTCTGGAGGAGAGAGGATAGCCTTCCCTTTATAACCCCCTAATAGTTCAGGAACTTTCTTTTCCAAATCTTGGATAGATAAATATTTTCTTAAGTATTTTAAGGCGATTTGAGCTCCTAAGAGTCGAGCCATTTTTAAAGGATGTTTCCTGAAATAAATAAAATTATTGATTATTTCTCCAAAATTAGCGATAATCCGAGGATTTATTAAAAGAATATTTCCTCCCGTAAAAGACCCCTCCATAAGATTAGCATAAACTCTTCTTAAATCTGAAAAAGGATATGATTTTTGATAAATTTCTTTATCAATGATAGGATAATAAATATCAAAACCTGGACATTTATAACACTCTTCTATAAAATAATCGATATGTTTTTCGGTTATTAAAGGGATATCACAAGTGGAGATTAAGATTAATGGATCTTCTTTAAGGGGCAAAATTCCTGATTTCAAAGTATCAAAAATAGTTTGACCATCGGAAATGGTTAGATAGACTAAATCTTTAACTAATTTTTGCACTTCTTTTGGACCGGCTAATACAATTTTATTGGTGTATTTTGCTTTTTTTAAAGATTCTATAACGTAAAGAATCATAGGTTTACCGTGCGGGTAAGATCCAATTTCAATTAAAGCTTTATTTTCTATTCCGGTAAATTTTCTTAGGCTTATTTTGGTTTTCCCTCCCGCCAGTAGCAAGACATTTATTTTCTCAATCATAATTTTTCCCAACATTATAATGAAATATTGGCCAATTGGTCAATTTACCAATTCTCCAATTAAATCAGTTGTTAGTATAAAACGGGTTTATTGACCACGGCTAATTTAGATTATATAATAAAAACAATAACAAAACAAAAGGAGAAAAAAATTTATGCAGGAAATATCTTTTAAATATAATATTTTTTTAACTGCCTGGGGATGGGCAGGGTTGGTTGCTGGTCAAGAGGGCTTAAGGATTTTAGTTTTACCTGAAGAGAGAAAAGAGGATGTTCTGGTCAAAATAAAGAAGGAATTAAAATATAATAATCTTATCGAAGAGAAAGGAGGATGGGAAGATTTAATTAAAGATATAAAAGAATATTTTACAGGCAAGAAAGTTGATTTTTCGAATTGGCAGTTAGATCTGAATGAATATACAGATTTTCAAAAAAGTATTTTACAAATAGTTAAAAAAATACCTTACGGGAAAATCCAGACCTATAAAAAAGTGGCAGAGGCAGCTAATTATCCGAAGGCTTATCGAGCAGTAGGAAACACTATGGCTCACAATCCTATCCCTTTGATTATACCCTGTCATCGGGTAATAGGAAGTAATGGTAAACTAGTAGGATTTTCAGCCTCAGGCGGAATTGTTTTAAAGCAGAAAATGTTAGATTTAGAATCTGAAATTCAAGCAAAGTGAGGGTAAATAATAGAGATTTTAAGAAGTCAAACAAGGTCAAACTAAATCTTTTAACCCTACTCTTTTTTGCACGGGAAGCTATTTGACTTTGAATTTAACTATTTTCTCCAGAATCCTGGAACTAATAAAACTAAGACAGTATATAGTTCTAATCGACCTAATAGCATACATATAGTCAGGGTAATTTTACCTAAAGGTGGTATAAAACCATAGTTTTGAGATGGCCCAACCAGACCAAGACCTGGGCCTACATTTCCTAAAGTAGCTGCAACTGAGGACATCGCACTTAATATATCCAGGCCTAATATAGACATTATGAAAGTAGAGATTACAAAAATTAAAATATATAAAAAGAAAAAACTAGTAATATAATTCATGGTATCTTCTGAAACGATTTTATTTCCCACTCTGATTGGTGTAACTGACCGAGGATGAATTAGCTTATGAAAATCTCGATTAGCTTTTTTAAAGAGAAGTAAAATACGAATATTTTTAATAGCTCCTCCCGTTGAACCTGAACATCCACCTATAAACATTAAAATTAGTAAAATGCATTTAGAAAATGCTGGCCAGGTATCGTAGTCGGTGGTAACGAAACCGGTAGTGGTGAGAATAGAGACAACTTGGAAAGAAGCATATCTGAGTGCAGTAAAGATTGAGTTATAAATGTACACTCTTAGTTCGGTAGTAATAGCCAGGATAGCAGTAAGAACTACTCCTCCGTAAAAAAGGAATTCTCTATCTTTGAATAAACTTTTTATATTTCCATGAAGGACTTGATAATGTAAGGTGAAATTTGCTCCAGCTACAAACATAAAGAAGGTTATAATAATTTCAAAGACCGGATTATTATAAGCACCTACACTTAGATTTCTAGGGTTGAAACCTCCTGTGGCCATAGTTCCAAACATATTAGTAAGGGCATCAAATAAAGGCATTCCGGTAAAATATAAACATCCAACCTGCAAAGCAGATATTATGATATAGACTTGCCATAAAAGTTTAGCAGTTTCTTTAATCCTTGGTTTTAATCTATCTTTTTCAGGTCCGGGTGCTTCTGATTTAAATAATTGCATTCCTCCTGCTCCTAATGCCGGGAGGATAGCTACCACCAGGACAATAATGCCCATGCCTCCCAACCATTGAATGAAATCTCGCCAAAAGAGGATAGATAGAGGAATTCCTTCAATAATAGTAAGCACCGAAGCACCAGTAGTAGTAAAACCGGACATAGTTTCAAAGTAGGCATCTATAAAATTAGAGAAAGTTCCTGCCAATAAAAAAGGTAGAGATCCAAACCCAGCAGCCAATATCCAACCTAGGGTAACTACAGTAAATCCTTCTTTTATGCCGATAGGATCTTTGGAAGGAAAAGATTTCCACAACAAAAGACCACTTAAAGAAGTAATAGACATAGAAAGTATGAATGTATTAATTACTGGTTCTTTATAGTAAATAGCATACAAAAGAGGGAACAGCATGCTTAATCCTAAAAAAAACAAAAGACTACCTAAAGTATTTAGCACAATCTTATATTTCAATTTTAACTCT
>NZ_PFKO01000114.1:0-4757 GCF_002784285.1 Candidatus Infernicultor aquiphilus | reverse complement strand
TAACTTTTAAGTCTTTAAGCTCGGCATTATTCAACGCTTCTACCAATCTTTTAGCAAGTTTTATATTAGTTATCAAAGGAATATTAAAATCGACTGCTTTTCTCCGGATGAAATAATCATTATCTAATTCTTCCTTTTGAGCATTTTTAGGTATATTTATCACCAGATCAATTTTTTTATCAGCAATATAATTAAGTGTATTTGGTTTTTTATTTTCTAAAGGCCAATAAAGAACTTTCGCTTTAATGTTGTTAGCTCTCATAAAGTCAGCAGTTCCTTTGGTAGCGTAAAGCTTAAACCCCATTTTTTCAAGAATTTTAGAGCTTTCTAAAAACTCTGCCTTACTATCTATGGGGCCAGTAGATAACAAAACTGTTTTTTTAGGCATCTTAAAACCCACCGAAATAAGACTTTTTAAAAATGCTTCATTAAAATCATCACCCAAACAAGCAACCTCTCCGGTAGAAACCATTTCTACTCCTAAAACTGGGTCTGAACCCTTTAATCTAGTAAAGGAAAATTGCGGAGCCTTCACTCCTACATAATCTAAATCAAAAGGCGAAATATTTATTTTAGGCATATTTTTACCCATAATAATTTTAGTAGCTAAATCAATAAAATTTATTTTTAATACTTTAGAAACAAATGGAAAACTCCTGGAAGCTCTTAAATTACATTCAATTACCTTAATCTCATTGTCTTTGGCGATAAATTGCAAGTTAAAGGGGCCATTAATGCTTAAAGATTTTGCAATTTTTTGGGTAATTATTTTAATCTTTCTCATTGTTTCTAAATAAGTTCTCTGAGGAGGCAATACTATTGTGGCATCTCCCGAATGAACCCCTGCATTTTCAATATGTTCAGAAATAGCGTAACAATATACTTCTCCTTTATTAGCTACAGCATCTATCTCTATTTCTTTAGCTTTAACTATAAATTTACTGATTACTACCGGACGTTCCGGACTGATATCTGAAGCCTTTTTCAAATACTTTTTTAGCTCCCTTTTATTTAAAGCAATACTCATTGCAGCACCACTAAGGATATAACTTGATCTAATCATAACTGGGTAACCAACTCGGTTAGCGAATTTTTCTGCCTCTTCTAAGCTGGTTAGTTCTTCCCATATTGGTTGATCTATATTAAGATTATCCAGCAATTGAGAAAACTTATGCCGATCTTCAGCAATATCTATATTTACAGGATTAGTCCCCAATATTTTAACCCCCATTTTATGAAATTTTAGGGCTAAATTATTGGGTATTTGACCTCCCATTGATATTATTATTCCTAAAGGATTTTCTTTTTCGTATATATCCCATACCCTTTCAAAGGTAAGTTCATCAAAATATAGTTTATCACAGATATCATAATCAGTACTGACTGTCTCCGGATTATAATTTACCATTATAGCGTTATACTTTAAATCTTTTAAGGTTTTTACTGAATTAACACAGCACCAGTCAAATTCTACCGAAGAACCAATCTTATATGCCCCTCCACCTAAAACAATAACTTGTTTTTTATCTTTAAAATTAAAATCATCCTTGCAACCATTATAAGTTAAATACAAATAATTAGTCTTTGCGGGATACTCTGCAGCCAGGGTATCTATCTGTTTTACGTAAGGTACAATGCCTAATTTTTTCCTCTTTTCTCTCACTGCCAATTCATCAGTTTGAGTAAGCATTGCTATTTGAATATCAGAAAACCCTTTTTGCTTTGCTTCTTTTAGTAAATTTTCTGGCAATTCTTTTATTTGATATTGTTGCAACTTTCTTTCAATTTCTACAATATTTCTCATTTTATATAAAAACCAGGGGTCAACCTTAGAAAGCTGATAAATTTTTTCTATAGAATATCCTCTTTTTATTGCTTCCACGATAGCAAACATTCTTTTATCTGTTGGTTCTTTGAGTTCTGTGTTCAAATCTTTAAATTTAAGATTATTACCAACCAGACCATCTATCCCTATATCTAACATTCGAATTGCTTTTTGAAGCACCTCTTCATAACTCCTGCCAATAGCCATTATCTCCCCAACAGATTTCATCTCAGTATTTATATTCGAACTGACTTTTTTAAATTTTTGTAAATCCCATCTCGGATATTTAAGCACAATATAATCCAAAGCTGGTTCAAAACAAGCTGAAGTTTCCCTGGTAATAATATTATCTAATTCAGTTAAGCTATAACCTAAGGCTAATTTTGCCGCAATAAAGGCAAGAGGATAACCAGTAGCTTTAGAAGCTAAAGCAGAACTACGGCTTAACCTGGCATTAACCTCAATTATCCTATAATTTTGAGATTTTGGATTAAGAGCAAATTGCACATTACACTCACCAATAATACCTAAATGTCTTATTAATTTTATGGCAATAGATCTCAATTTAAAATTTTCAGCAGCAGTTAAAGTTTGTACCGGTGCAATTACTATACTTTCACCGGTATGAATCCCCATAGGGTCCACATTTTCCATAGAACAAACGGTTATGCAATTATTATAACCATCTCGGACAACTTCATATTCTATTTCTTTCCAACCATAAAGACATTTCTCAATTAAAATTTGTTTAGTAAAAGAAAATGCTTTTTCCGCAATCTTTTCTAATTGTTCCCTGCTATGTGCTATGCCAGAACCTAAGCCACCCAGGGCATAGGCTATTCTACACATAATTGGATAACCTATTTGTTCTGCCGCCTTTAATGCTTCTTCTACATTGGCCACTGAACTACTTAAAGGGGTTTTAAGATCTATTTCTTGTAATTTTTTTTTGAATAATTCTCTGTCCTCTGTGTTTTGAATTGCCTCCACAGAAGTCCCTAATACCTCTACTTTATATTTTTTAAATATATCCCTGGTAAATAATTCAACTCCTACATTTAAGGCAGTTTGACCTCCAAATCCCAATAATATTCCTTCGGGTCTTTCTTTTTCAATTATTTTCTCTACAAAGTAAGCATCAACAGGAAGAAAATATATTTTATTAGCCAAATATTCAGAAGTTTGAACAGTAGCAATATTTGGATTAACCAAGATTGTTTTAACTTCCTCTTCTTTTAAGGCCTTTATCGCCTGGCTTCCAGAATAATCAAATTCGCCGGCTTCTCCAATCTTTATTGCACCTGAACCTAAAATTAATACTTTTTTAAACTTTCTTTTTTTCATCATCATCTGATTGCCCTCAAAAATATATCAAAGATAAACTCTGCATCATCCGGTCCGGGAGAGGATTCAGGATGAAATTGTACTCCAAAAAATGGCTTAGAAATATGAATTATACCTTCATTGGTCTTATCATTATTATTATAAAACCACTCTCTCCAATCCTTAGGCAGCGTATCTGAATCAATAGCATAACTATGGTTTTGAGAAGTGATATAGCAGCGATTAGTTCCTACCTCCATACAAGGTTGATTTTGACTTCTATGACCATATTTTAATTTATAGGTATTTGCTCCAGCAGCAAGCCCTAAAATTTGAGAACCAAGACAGATCCCCAGAATAGGAATATTCTTTAAGAAAGCTTTTTTAACCAACTCTATCGTCTCCCTACATTTTTTTGGATCTCCTGGACCATTAGATAATATGATGCCATCTACCTTTTCTTCTAAAAAATTATAATTCCAGGGTACCCTAATAACAGTAATATTTCTCTTTAGAAATGATCTAATAATATTATTCTTTACCCCGCAATCCACAACCAACACTCTTCTCTTGCCCTTTTTATATATTATTGGCTTTTTTACACTAACTTCTGATGCCAAATTTCTTTGGTTTGAATCTTCAAATTCAATCTTCTCTTTATCGTAAACAATCTTTCCCAACATAGTTCCTTTTTTTCTAATCTTTTTGGTGAGTTCTCTAGTATCTATTCCGTATATTCCTGGAATATCATATTCCTTCATCCACTGAGCTAAAGATTTCTTTGCATTCCAATGGGAATAATTTTCTGAGCAATTTGTCACCACTAATCCTTGAACTTGTATTTTATCTGATTCAAAATATTTCAATAGACCATCTTTTTTTTCGTAACCTGGAACTCCATAATTTCCTATTAAAGGGTAAGTAAAAATTAATATTTGTCCACGATAAGAAGGGTCGGTTAAACTTTCCGGATAACCGATCATTCCCGTATTGAATACTACTTCTCCTGATACCTCTCTTTTACTTCCAAAGGCATAGCCTTGAAAAACAGAACCATCTTCTAATATAAGTTTAACAGCTTGCTTATTTTGATACACATCAAACCCACTTTTTATTTATAAAAAATCCCGCCCCTGATAATCTCTTTATCGATTATCATAAGGGACGAGATTGATAAAATTTCCCGTGGTGCCACACCGGTGTTGACTAAATAATAATCTCCCTCTTAAAATAAAAAATCCCGCCCCTTTGACAATTTTCACTATCATAAAAGGACGAGATGAAATCTCGCGGTACCACCTGGGATTGGATAAATTATTTACCCCACTCATTAGAAGTTTTTAAAGGTAACTATCCTATTATTATTGAGGCTCTATTTTTAGTTATTCTTTTTAAGATACTTTCACCAGTTGTATCTCTCTCTTTTTGACTAAGAAATAACTTACTTTCCTCGTTAAAATATTCTTTTTTAATATTTGGAAATTATGATACATTAAAATTTTACTATTGTCAAATTTTTTTTGTGCGTGTCTGTGTCAATACTTTGGGGGTAGTTTTCTTTAGGGAAAAAATTTCTTCTGGTTTTGGGTAGACCTACCCTTTGCTTGAT
>NZ_PFKO01000207.1:0-5143 GCF_002784285.1 Candidatus Infernicultor aquiphilus | reverse complement strand
ATATTTATTGTACTAACTTAAGACTTTCTTTAATACCGGATAAAAATCCTTTTCTTCCTCAATTACGGTGATCTTTCTCTTTTTTGCTTCCTCTTTCTGGCTTTCAGTGCAATAACCCCATCCAGCCAAAAAAACGCTAACCCCCAGGGTATCAGTTCCTATCAGGTAGCTTAACTGGTCATCGATAAAATAAATCTCTTCTAAAGCAACGCCATATTTTTTAGCAATGGCCTGCATATGCTCTGCTTTATGCTTTCCAAAGTTTTTATCAAAAATATCTTCCAGGTCTATTTTAAAATCAAGATATTCCGGTTGAAAGGCACGATGAATGTCTTCCCCTTTCTAAAACTCTTTTTCTGCCATTTCTCTTTTTCTTCAAAAAATAATTCTCGAAAAAATTGATCATCGAATTGAAGCTGGTTACGATAAGCAATGAATTCCTGTTGGTCCTTAATTTGAATCTGCTCTTCCATAATTTTAATAATAACGAAAAAATCACCCGATAATTCGATATAAGACCTTAAGCGGCGGTAATCATCCATTTCTTTTTTATATTGTTTTTTCATTTCTTCCCAATTCTCAAAAGTAAACAACTTTCCGCCGAAATTTTTCTTTACTTTCAAACCAAAATATTGACAATAGGCATTATGACCTGCAAATAAAGATTTTAAGGCACTGTCACTAATGACGCCGTCAAAATCCACTGCTAATATTTTCATTTTTAATTCTTCCTATCCCTTACAACTTATTCCTATAAACGGATAATACCTTCCTTTAATAATGGTTCTACCAATTAGGAATGTGATTATTGGATTCGTGTGCCAGAAATCAATATTGGCAATTACCGGAAGCGGATTTAACTCATTTTTTGTTTTTACGATTTACATTAACAGCTCTCACGTCATCTTTTTTGGAAGATCCAGAGTCAGGTTCACGATTTTACAAAAGGTATGATTAGAACTCCGGATCTTCATTTTTTACTAATATTTCAACTAGTCTCGCAATTCTTTCCTCATATTCTTAAATTCTTCCTGATTAATTTCACCTTTAGCATAACGCCTTTTTAATATTTCCAAGGGGGTCTCTTCTTTAGTCACTATATCTGATTTCTTTTCTCTTATATTTTTCACAATAAAATAGATTACAAAACCAATTATTACCAGAAAAACCAAACCAATCGACAATCCTCCACAACCCCGCATCATACCCAGACCTCCATACCAAGGATAAAAACGGTGCATGGCAAAAACATTGATACTAAAAAGTAAAAGCATACCTGTCAAAATACTAAAATATTTGAATATTTTCATTTTTCTCACCTCAATATCTGGATAGTCAAGAGGGAGAAAGAGAAATATTTTCCTCCCTCTTTAAAATTTCTCACTTAATCAATATTGTTTACCAACAATCACTTTTAAACATTTTGTTAAATTCGGAATTTCCCGCACCGATTTATTGACAGAATATATTTTAAACTACACGAGTTACCTGTCAAAATAAATATTTTTTCTGCTCATTCCCCCGTATCATCACATGATGGATTCCGGTTTTACTTAATTTCCTTCTTTATCTAGGCATGATAAAAATTTCCTAGTTTATTTTTTATATTATAATTTAGATAAAATAATATGTCAAAGAACCGTACCCTGACGTATTAAAATCCTTTTTGTTCAGCAATATCTTTCGTAGTTACATCAGGATGACAATATCTTCCATCTTGGTAGGTGTAATTTTTGACTAAAATTGACTGCTCAGGACAAAAATTAAAACAAGCGTAGCAGTGATAACATTTAATCTCTTTTTGCCATAAAGGTTTACCATGGTTCATCTTTATTTTTTTAGATAAACAAACTTTTTCGCATAGGCTACATCCGGTGCACTTTGAATCAACATAAAAATTAATTTTAGGATTGGTATATTCAGAGGCCCATTCAATAGGAAGCTGTAGTAATCGATCGACATATTTCATAAAAAAATTAGGTGGATTTGGATTATCTTTTCCTGTATTTTTTTCTTTATTTATAATAGCTTTATATATGGTTTCAAGTTCTTTTTGAACTTCATCTTCTAAAGCTGAAACTTTTTCTTTTGTTATTTGAGAGGCCCAATCTTGAATAATCATAAAAGATGGCATTACACCCTTCGGTGAATTACCGATCATTTTTAGGGTAAAATAAGAATCGATACTTTTACCTCTTTTTTTCAATAGTTTTTCAAGGTATATATTCACTTTTCCTGGATGACCACTATTTGTGGTTACCGCAAAAATATATTGAGTTGGTTTTAAATCAATTTTCTTTAAAAATCTCCTTACCGGATCAGGGGTTGAAGAGACATAAATGGGAAACACAAAACCTATCGTTTCTCCCTTCGTTTCTATAAGCTCTTCCTTTAAAAGGCTTATAATTGGTATAAGCTTAGTTTCTGGAATTCGTTTTTGAAGTTCTCTTGCCACATATAACGAATTACCTGTTCCTGAAAAATAATAGATTTCTACTCTACTCATAATAAGTGCCCTCCTATCGCTTCCATAGCTTTGTTAATTCTTTTGAGGGCTGTACTCAAATCAAAATTCTTGCGCTCTTCAGGTGCTAAAACGTCAAATAACTCTGTTTCAATACGTGAATTCATCTCCTTAATTTCTTCATCTGACCTGCCGAGGTTCTTCTTATATTTACCTAAATCTGTATCGGCATCATCCTCTTGAAGTTTCTTTTTAAACAAGGTTACTACTTCTTTATTAGTTAAATCAAACTTATTACGCAGAACAAAGTCAATATCATAAAAATCCCGGGGAGCTATAATTTTTCTTATCGCACCGGCACGTAACTTTTCCGCGATAAGTTCATTTAAAGATAAGCAGTTAATTTGACCACCATTAAAAAGTGGATCACCTGTAGAGGTAATAGAAAACCCTTTTTCTTTGATGCCCTTCCTAACGCTTTTATAAACTCATCTTTATTTTCGTGAATCATTAACGATAACTCTCCATTTTTTATTCAGGGTGCCTTTACGCGAACCATTAAAAGAACCGATAGAGGTCTTTTCTATACTTTTTAGGAGGGGTTTCAAAATATTTTCAGGAACTCCGGCCTCATCAAGTATCAACCCAATCTGCTTTCTGGTCTTAATATTGGGAAAACAAACTGCATATTCAACCAGCTTCTTTATATCACATTTATTGCTAAGTACAATTTTTGTAAATATCTTGGAAGCGTTTATAATGCCTCCAACAGGATTATTAAAATAAATGAGATCTATTAGCGTCTTCTCTTTTGAGCTGATGTTTACTTCTTCATCTTTTACTTTTATTTTTTCTATCCCATATATACGATTTTCCATTATCTTTATAAATTTATAAGATAAACCGCAAATTATCTTTTCCATACGCTTGGTGGTATTCAGAACATACACCGTTTGAAAAAGCTGCTCGGTAAATCCGTAATAGTTAAACATGGTCGAGTATCCGACATAGTAGTTTTTCTTCGGAAAGAAAAGCGGCGGGATAAGCAACTCATCTACACCCATTCCCTCAGGGCCTGCCTCAAGAGGCGAAAAAACATATACACCTGGTTTTATTGCTGAGAGTATTTTTTTCTTTTTGAGCCTAAAAACAATTTGTTTTCTATCCTCCGGTGAAAGATTAAATAATTGATCCATATCTTTCGCCGTAACCATAGCCTTTTTTTCATAGGTCAAACGAGCCACAATATTCGTCTCTATCGGCCCTAAAGTCTTAGATGTATTTTTAGGTTTCATAGGTTATCTCCCAAATAACTTACCGTGCTCTTTTTTACATTGATATTTTATCACACTAATCAGCAATGTCAATATAAAGAATAAGAACAAGAGTCAATTCTAGTTTAAATTAAATAAGGACACCGTACATACTATTTTTTCTTTGGTTTAACTTTCCATTTTACGAAGGTTTCCTTTAGGAGGTCTATCTATAATAATATCTAAAGTTTTAACCATCTGGTTAAGAAACTCCTCAGATCCTATAGGTGTCACGGTAGGACAGCCAGTTACCTGACTGCCCCCGCACAGATCCCAGCGTGCGGAACTACCGCACTGGGCTCTTCAGAAATACTCGCTTCCGTAAAAGACAAATTAGTATTGCCTTCTTTGCTATTCCCTGCAAGGAGGTTTGCATTTGTTCCTCCAGTCCTACTTGCCCGGCAAATGTTTCCTTTGCAGGCTACGTATTCTGTCAGCCCCTTCCTCTATTTCATAGAGTACTATGAACTGATCCGAATCCCTATAAGCCATCAGTCATCCTCTCTTTTCATCGGGTAGACTTACCTTTTGATAAGGAGCTTATAGGACTTCCCAAGTTCTTTATATTTCTCTACAAACATGCCATGTGCCAAGACCCCGACAGACCCTCTTTAGAATCTCGCCATATGCGACTCTTTTGTATAGGCTTCCGTTGCGAAAACGACGTCGCCATCTGCATTAATCTTTATTTACGAGGCTGTATAGTTCACTTTTACCTATCTGTTTCCCTGTGTACGCTCCTGCCTGCAGCAGACAGGTCATCTAATGGTTACCCATTTTGATGCAACACTTGGTATGGGTAGTTGGCTAGACCTTACCCAACAAGGACTTTCACCCTGTAAGAAATATAAAACTTCTTGGCGCTCTTCCGCTAAAAGTTACCGAATTATTGGGCTGGTACAATTGTCCCTATTTATCTAACTTAAAAGTAGAATATTAATTTTCTAAGAAAATGGGATGTGTATATTTATTCTAGAATGAAATTATATTTGCATTCATAATACAACGCAAATAGGTGCCCCTAATATTTCCAAACTTGTAAGAAATCCTTACAAGTTGCCGTTTGGTCAGCTTCGACCTTTACATAGATATTTTTGAGATGCTGAGTTATATTTTGAGGCGTTGTGTCAAAAAATTATGCTATTTTCTTTTGAATAAGCCAGATATTTTCTTCGGCATACAATACCTCAATATTCACCGAGCCGTCTGCTGACTTATAAAAAACGATTTGATTGTCAGGTAGTTTTTCATAAGTTTACACCTCAATTACACTGCTCATCCGATAAATAGGTGTCTGTCCCTATTATCTTTCTTAAAAGTAGAATATTAATTTTCTAAGAAAATGGGATGTGTATATTTATTCTAG
>NZ_PFKO01000158.1:0-4869 GCF_002784285.1 Candidatus Infernicultor aquiphilus | reverse complement strand
GTCAACCGCATCTCTAGTCGCTCTGTCAACAGTTCTTCCAATCGTATCTTCAACCTCTCCGTCAACCGCAGCTCTGATAATTCCGTCAACCGCATCTCTAACCTCTCTGTCAACAGTTCTTCCAATCGTATCTCCAACCTCTCTGTCAACCGCTCTTCTGACCGTTCCGTCAACCGCTCCTCCAACCGCTCTGTCAATCGTATCTCTAACCTCTCCGTCAATCACTCTTCTGACAGTTTTTCCATTCGATATTCTATCAGCAATAGAAGCAGCCAATGCTCCGACTAATGGAGAAGAAACCCTCACTATATTTTTAGGGTATTCTAACTCTGCCTTCTTGTAGCAAATAGGCATATATTTATCAAAAGTTTCCCAATCGGTTTCGCCTGTTCTTAGCCCTATTTTTATCCATTTATCAATGTGAGCAGGAATTTGAGCTTTTTGCTTTGGCGTTAATTTAGTAATCTTCCTAGTCTCTGACATTCTGAACTCCTCCATAAGGGTCGGATTCTATCTGCGGTACTACCCTGTAAAATGCCTTATGAAACGTGTTAGGTTTATGTATATCCTCTGCTTCGTAATCCACTTTTTCAGGTGCTTCTATTGTCTTGGCGATCTGTGTTTCGTTCCCATGGTAAAGAGTGGCGGGTGATAATACAGCTATATACTTGTTGCCGTTATCATCTTCCCAAACCTTCGCATCATCGGTTACAAACTTATGTTTATGACCTGTAACCTCTCCCAATGCTAACGTCTTGTCTTTGACTTCTTTTAAGCCCCTAGGCAAAGATTTAATTAATTCTAATCCTACATCTCCTTGCCTATAAACTATGTCGCCATAATTTAGATTTGTCATTTTTCCTCCTTTTAATTAGTTATTTTTTCTTTGTTTTTTTTGTAATATTCTTTCCAATATAATTGTCGTCTAGTTAATTCCATTAAAATCATTCTATTTGATTATATTCAATAATTTCATTTAAGTTTCTTTGCTCAATCAATTCTTGCTTCTTTTTTTGTTCTCTTCTTTTTTCTAATTTATACATCTTTAAAGGTAAATACTTATAAATCACTTTACTTATATTATTTTCTTCTTTTATAAAATGCTTATCTGTATCCCAATTATTCTCCCATCTTGGATCTAATTGCTGAGTTACAGATAAATATTCAGATCCTTGATTGTCCACTCTGATTCTCATTGCACCACATTCTATTTCTTCTAAATCATCTTTGCTTATTAAAATTTTTTTTGTTTTACCATTTATTTGCTTAATGATTAAAGTTTTTTTCATAATACTCCTTTTTTAATTCATCTTGTGATTGTAAAGTCTGCTGTTCTGGCTCTATCCAATATTGCCACTCCTTTCTAAGCCAGTGAATAGCATCCTTAGCATAACCACTTTTTACTGACTTAGAATTTGCATAATTCTTAGTAGATATTAAAAGATTATCTAAGTCTTTATCGGTTATATTCTTTTTAAACCATTGATAAGCATCTTGCTTTAAAAGCTTCTTTCCATTTCTCTTAGGATATAAATCCCAGAATTTTTCAAAAAAAGTTGTATATATTTCTTTTGTATATTCCTTTTCTTTTGTATGGTAAGTTTTCTTTACTAGCTTAATTACCTGTTTCTTTACTAGTTTAGTTTTCTTTACTAGCTGCCATTCGTTGTAATTTTTATTAAATAGATACGAATTGCCTAGTTTAGTTTTCTTTACTAGTTTAATTATCTTTACTAGTTGTAATATTTTTAATGCTTTACATATGCTTGGCTTTGTTACGGGAATTACTTTCATAAATTGACTTAAAGAAATAATATCTTCTTTTTTTTGATAACCATATGTCTTTCTTAATATATATAAAATAATAAATATTTCTGTTCCATTTAAGCCGCTAGCAATAATTTTTTCTAAAATTTCATTTGCTATAGCAGTATAACCATTTTCTTTTTGAGGATTAGCCATCTTTATCCCTTTATACAAAAACCTCGCTACCATTAAATAATATCTTTTTTTCTTGATAATTTACTGTTAATAAATTGTCCTTTCTTCAATAAACTAAAATCGCCTATCTGGGCGAGAACCCTAAGGAATAAGGTTGATCCAGATAGGCAATTGCAGTTTCTTATAAGAAAATCCTTAGTATTCTCGCTATTTAATTCAATTCTAATACTTTTATTTTTGTTTGTAAACATTTTTTAATCGTCTAAATTAGCTTTAAATCTATCAATTATTTTTTCCATTTGCTCAACATAGAACTGATCGAAAGTTTTACTCTTATCTATTCGTTGAGTGTAATAAACAAACAGAGTTGCTCTTAATCGTTGGCTCGGAGTTTTCATTTTGCGACCTTCTGAATCTGCCTGTTGTTCTGGTATATTATCATCATTCATTTTGTTAGCGGAAAATAATATCCACCCAAATTTATTATTAAACTGCTTCATTAACATTGCTATTTCGTTCTCTGATAATTCATTCGTTTCTACTTTTAATCGAAGCCCTCCGTCTTTTGTTGGACTTCCCACTTGTAGAATAGCAGGAGCGGAAAAAACCTTTTTAGTTTTTATTTGTTCCACTTCCTTCTTTTTTGCTATCATTTTTGATTCCTTTCGTCATTTTGTGAAAGTCGAGAACATCTTTATCGACATTCGTTTTAATTATTGCTGGTGTTCTTTTGATTGATAGATAGTATCGGTTATTGCCTAAAAATGATAAGGTAAAATCCTCTGTGCTAATCGTTTGGTCTAATAGTTTTTCCTGTCTAAACCATTTCCAAACTTCATACCATTTTGGAATTTCAAACTGGAAAACATAAGATTTTACATAATCCTTATCGTTTATTTTAGGGTCTTTGATTTCTTCTAACATTGTCTAACTCCTTTCTTACTATTAACTTTTAACTGCTTAACTTTACTATCTTTTGCCAATCATATATTGCTTTGCAATGTATAAAAGCCTTAAAATCTCTCTCATATTCGCCTTTTTGATAATCCAAGAAGTAAGGGAAAAATTCACCAGTTTCTTTGTTTAACTGAATTAAAAATCTTCCGTCATATTTTTTCTTACTTTCCTCTTGTCTTGCTTCCATATACGCGGCTGTCTGTAACCTCATTTCGTTATAAATTCCCTTTCCTGTTTTGATATCTCCGAGATAAAATTTTTCGTTTTTTTCTAATTCCATATCTTGCGTTCCAACAAAATCATATTTTTTTGAATAGACTATCATTTCGCTATGCTTGATTTTAAACTTTTCTTCTTTGATCCAATCAAGGAAAGCATTTACGCCATTAAGAATTTTTTTATCTTCAGGCATTTCAGGTTTCTTTTTATTCGCATAATCTTCTACCCATTTATGAATTGCCTTACCGATCTCCGCGGCAACATTTTTTTCTCTATCCGCTTCATTCTTTGCTCCATAGAGTATTTCATTTTGGTTAAATTCTTCTATAAGGATTTTACCCTTTTTCAAATCTTCGAGATGAACCCTAATATACTCAACTGCTTTTTTAACTGCCCAAGGAACTAATGCTTTCGATTTATCTATCACTCCGCAATATGTAGTCACTCCAGGTCGACGTTTGCCATTTACATAATACTTGTGCCTAAGTTCATCAAATTGAACCTCGATAGTTCCATTATAAAGTTTTGTTTTTAACATTTTTGCCTTTTTTTATAAACTCTTTTTCTTTTTTTCTCGTTCACAATAACTGTAAGGTATATCATTATTTTTCCTTCTTTTGGCACTCTTTACAGAGTGGTTTTTTAAACATTTTTTTGGAATATTTTGCTTGTGCTTCACTTATTTCTTTGCTACATCGCTTGCATTGAACCATTTTTTCTGTCGTTTTAGAAGATTTATTTTCTTCTTTTTCTGCCTTATATTTCATCGCTTCCATTCTACAATGATCACACAATTTAAACCCGAAAAAATCTTTAGTCATCTTTGCTTGTTGCTCTGTGATTGTTGTTTCTTTGCCTAGCTTTTTACATCTATCGCAAGTAAAAGGTGCTGGGCTTTCTTCCTTCACTACTAACTCCTTTATTCTTATAACATCAGGATAGAATACATCGAAAGCAACTCCGAATTTTGAAGCAGCTTTTTTCATGGCGTCTGCTTCAGCGCTCTTGGCGTCATCGGCAATATCAACATAATTCGCTGGAATGTGAGGTTTATTCTTAAAGAACTTCCTATCAACTCCGCCAAATGCTTGTTTCTTGATAAAGCTTCCTTTATGGTCTTTTATAGTTAAAGTTGCTTTTACAGTTACAAATAATTCAGTCGATAATTCGGGGACTAACTCGCTTTCACTATCCCACCCTAACGGACCGAAAATCCTGTTGAGCTTATCAATTACATAACCGATCTCTACATAATCAAATTGTCCACCACCTCGACCCTTCCTTTGTTTGATAAAGGCTCTCGGAGTCTTTGCTCCTAATTCATTTAACTGAATAGGATTTAGTTGTTGAGGCAACTCTTCTTGTTGCTTTAAGGGTATAATTTCTCGCCCTTGAGAATCATACTTTTTTTTGTCCTTCGCCACTTTATTCTCCTTTCTTATTATTTTCTAAATAGTCTTCTATCCATTCCTCTAATGTATTATTACACCTATTGTTTATTCTTTTTATCTCTTAATCCAAAAATAATTTCGGGATATTTTCGGATTTTCTTTATTTTTCTTTGGTTCTTTTCAAATTCTCCTTTTAATTTCAACACACTGCCGAAAAGAGAAAGAAGTAATCCTATAATACTCAACCGCAACAAAGCAAATTTGTAATTATAGGTATTTCTAAGTTCTTTTCGTTCTCTTTTCTTTTTTGTCATTTTTTTATCCTTTATAATTAAATTTAATTGTTTTGGATTTTACTTTT
>NZ_PFKO01000236.1:0-4898 GCF_002784285.1 Candidatus Infernicultor aquiphilus | reverse complement strand
GACAGGTGTATCGACTTCCTTTATTATACAACTTTTCCGTCTTAAAACTAAAAATAATTCATCCTATAATTGACTTTTTAGAGTGGACTCAATTATATAATTATAATATAGATTCAACTACATTATCGCAAAAAAATATTTATACTAAACAAAAATTTATAGAAATACAATATCTTAATCTTATCAAATCGCCAACTGTATTACCAACTCATTCACCAACCTTATTTGATTATATAATGTAAAGCCCTACCCTTGCCTTCGCTCTTAATAATCTCTAAATTTACCAATTTTTTAATTTCTTTCAAGTCTCCTTCGTCAGAAAGCTTGAACATCTCTCTTACATCTCGATTGATTATTTTTCCATTTTGATTTTTAAATTCTAAATGTTTCAGGGGAAGGCCTTTGTCACACTTCAAGAATATATATTTAGCTTACTAAATAATTACCAGCGATTAAAAAATCAATTTTTTCTATTTTTCTACATCTTAGTATTAATACGACAAAATTATTATAGAACCCTTCTTTTTTGTGAAAAATTTTTTATTTCTATTTAACACTAATTATTATCTATTTTTCTTCTACTCTTTCCATTCGAGATTAGTTATTTTTGGTAATTAATTAAGGTCTTGTGGTTCTTTAAATCTTCGAAGTTTTTTTCTTAATGAGCGTATCCACGAGCTCCTCCGCTTCCCAGAACGAGTCCGATTTTGGTTACTTTAGCATGCTGCAACTTTCTGCCTGTAAGACTTTCATAGCTTTTTTTATAAGTTTAATATCATTGCCCTTGCCTTGAACCGGAATAGCCCCAACCCTTTATAATTACACTGCGTTATATTTGTCAAGACCCTGAAGGGAGCTGAGGTATGGGGTATATTGTTATGGGTAAATTTATGCTAAAATATTATTTAATTAAGAAGGGTTTTATGAAAAAATATATTTTAGTGTATTTGGTTTTACTTATTTTATCTATAACCTCGGAAACTTTTTCCAGGGACAAATTAAATATTGCTTCCGGGGTGGTGCCCCATCATTTATTGGCTCAAGAGATAATAGATGATTTTTTTAAATATATTTTCTCTCGGGAAAAACCAGAAACCATTATTTTATTAAGCCCGGACCATTGGCACAGTGCAGCTCTTCATCAAGAAAATTCATTTATTACAGTTGCCTTAGAGCCGGGTAAGGAAGAGTTCAACCATCTAAAAGTTGACTCTAATTTATTAAGAAAATTAGCGGAAAAAAATAAAATAGTGCTGAATAATCCCGCAGTTGTTTCTGAATTTGGAATAACCAATTTGTTACCTTTTATGGAAAAATATTTCCCGGAAACTAAAATTTTACCGCTTCTAATACCGGCTAAAATTTCTAAAGAACAGGTAAAACAGTTAGTCAATTCTATAGATGAAGTTGCTCCCGTCCGGACTATTCTCATTGCTAGTGTAGATTTCTCCCATTATCTTCCTTGGCAGGCTGCTAATTTCCATGATCTAAAAAGTATCAGAGTTTTATTAAATTTTGAGGAAGAAAATTTTAAAAACATAGAGGTTGATTGCTGGCAGGCACTGTATGCAGCCAGACTTTTTGCTAAACTACGGCAGAAAGAAGCCCCTTTTATTATTGCTCATAAAAATTCTGCTGATTTTTTAAAATTAGACTTAGAAGAGACTACCTCTTATTTTAGTGTAATCTTTGAGCAGAAAAAAGTGGAAGAAATTTTTTCTAATCAGAAAGTAAAAACTATTTTATTAACTGGAGATATGATGTTAAATCGGGGAGTAGAAGATTTAATAAAACAAAATAGTGTCTATTATCCTTTCCAGAGAATCAGTCAACTGCTAAGAGGAGTGGATATTGTTTTTGGGAATTTAGAGGGTCCGGTAGTAAAAAATCCGCCAGAATTTCCGGATAATTCTTTAAAGTTTGCCTTTAACCCAGAAGTAATGAAGGGAATCTCCTGGGCTAAATTTAATTTATTTTCTTTAGCCAATAATCACACCCTAAATTGGGGAAAAGAGGGATTAGAAGAAACGAAAGATTGGCTAAGAAAATATGGGATAAATTTTGTGGGTGATCCTCTTTCTGGTAGTTGGAGAGAGCTTGATGCTTATTTTCCCAGCGATAACAGCGATAATATAATCTTTCTGGCTTTTAATCAAATTTTCCCCTTTTTAGCTAAAGAGGAAGAAATGATAGAGACCGTAAAGGCAGTTAAATCTTTAAATTCAGAAAAACTTTTAATCATCAGTCTGCACTGGGGTGAAGAATATCAATTGACCAATTCTTTAGCCCAACAGAAATTAGCCCATCAGATAATTGAGGCCGGAGCAGATTTAATTATAGGGCACCATCCCCATGTAGTACAGAACATTGAAAAATATCAGGGAAAACTTATCTTTTATTCTCTGGGAAATTTTATCTTTGACCAATGCTTCTCTTTAGAGACCCAGCAGGGTTTAGCCGTAGGTGTAGAAGTCCACCCGGATAAATTAATTTTTCGGCTCTTTCCCCTGCAAATTAATCGGGGTCAGCCGGTTTTAATGAAGCAGAGCCAGGAAAGCGAATTTTTGATAAAATTAGCTGAACGTTCGGGTTCAGACAAAAAATTGGTAGACGCCATAAAAAGTGGTATAATAAAAATGGAAAGGTTAAATTAATTTTGAAAATTAATTTTGAAAAAAATAAAATGAAAAAAACCAAAGAATTTAATTTCTTAAAAAGACTTTTAACTATTTTAATAACTTTTACTATTTTAACCGCTACCAATAATGTTTTGGCTGGGGGTGAAGTTATCTTAACCAAACATTTAATTAATCCGGAAGATATTTTAATCGAGGAGGTAGAAATTTCTCCCTCTATCCCGGCCTATTCCTTGCCTTTAAGCACTGTAAAGATCGCCAATTATCAAAAATTTTCCGAAAAAATCAAGCTCAGCCCGGAAGCTCTCTTCCTTTTAAAAAAGAACGGTTTTGTAGTTATTCCTACCCCTTCTCCTATTGCGGAACGAGAAGTATTTCTGGAGTCTTCTCGCCAAATGGCTACTCCAGGTGACGATTTCGTAGCTTATTATAAAGCTATAGGAGAAATAGATTTGCCCATTTTTATTACAACCGATTCTCTTTTACATTATTATCATATCTTCTTTGACACTACTTTGATGAAATTAGAAAGAGACCTCTTCTATAAAGATATATGGGTAATCAGTAAAAACTTATTAGCCGAGTCTTTGCAGGAATATTTCCAGACCGGGGGAGATTTAAAAGAAGCCGCCAAAAGAAATGTAGCTTATCTTTCTGTTGCTTTAGAGCTTTTGAAACCCAGGATAAATCAGGTAATGAGCGAGGAAACTTTAAGAGAAGAATATTGTGTCCCCGGGATAGACCCCGAATACTGTGAGATAATGATCTCGGGAGTAAAAGAATATTACGGGGATAAGGCCAGTTATAAATATTTTAGTCCAACAGAATTTGAGCAATATAATTTTGAAGTCCCCGAGGCGGTAAAAAGTCTGGTAGAAAAAGAAATAGAGCTAATTGAAAAACATCAGGGCTGGGAATATTCTCCCATTTTTATCTATCAAGAAGATTATTCCCAATATATCCCCCGAGGACATTACACCAAATCAGAGAAACTTAAGAATTACTTTAAAGCTTTAATGTGGTATGGGAGGATGACTGCTTTAATCGAGGGTTCTCCCCTTTTATCTGTCGGAGAATCGGTCTGCAGCGGGAATAGGAGAGGAATTATTTCTGAATCTGAGGCCCGAATCCAAACCCTGCAGGCTTTTTTATTAGCCCATCAATTTTCGAAAAACCAAGACCTGCAAGAAAGATGGAATCGGATATATGCTATCACCTCTTTTCTGGTGGGCTTTTCCGATGATTTAGGCCCTAATGAATATGGCGAAGTATTGGAAAAACTTTTTCCAGAGGACCTCTCTCCTCAAAGAATAGAGGAAAAATATGAGGAACTCAAAGAAGCTATCCTGGCAGTGGCTTATAATCCTAAAATCTATAGTGGATTAGGAGCTTGTGAATTATTAATGCCCTGCCCTCCTCTTGAGGAGGAAGAAATTCAAGCCCTAAAATTACAAGCCCAGGAACTTTTAACCGAAACTAAAGGATTCAGACTAATGGGTCAGAGATTTACTTTAGACTCTTACCTCTTTTCCGAAATGGTTTCCCCTTATAGCGGTGAATATTCTGGACTAAAGCTACCTTTGCCTACTGATGAAAAACCCTTTACTTTTACCTGGGAGGATAGTTATGCCCCCGATAGAAAAAACCGTCCTTTCACCTGGGTGAAGACCGAAGTAAAAGCCTGTCCTCCGCCAGCTACGCGCGAAGTTAGAGGTTTCCCAAGAGGATTGGATTTAATGGCTCTTTTAGGTTCTGAAAGGGCTAAAGATATTTTAGAAAGCTCTGGTGATACCCAATATACCGATTATGAAAAGAAATTCTCGGAATTGAAAAAAGAAGTAGATTCTCTTTCCCAGGCCGACTGGTATAAAAATCTTTATCTAAATTGGCTCTTGGTTTTAAAGGCCTTAGGAATTAAATTTGGTGAAGGTTATCCTACTTTTATGCAAACAATAGCCTGGCAAGATAAAGAACTAAATACTGCTTTGGCATCCTGGACTGAATTAAGACACGATACCCTTTTATATGTCAAGCAGAGTTATACTATGGCTGAGAGGGGAGGAATGTTTGAGCCTCCGGTAGTCGGTTATGTAGAACCGCTACCAGAATTTTATGCCCGGCTTTTAACTTTAACCGAAATGACTAATCAGGGCTTTAAAAATTTAATTCCTCCAGAAGAATTAGAAAAGTTAATGATAGAAGCAGGGCTGAGTAAGTTTTCAGAAATTTTAAGTCTACTATTAGATATCTCCCAGAAAGAAT
>NZ_PFKO01000105.1:0-7670 GCF_002784285.1 Candidatus Infernicultor aquiphilus | reverse complement strand
TTAGGGATAATAGGTTTAGGTTCGATTGGTTGGGAGATTGCCAAAATAGGGTATGCCTTAGGTATGAAGATATTTGCCTTAAAAAGAGAAATAAAAGAAAAGGATTTAGAAAAGAAGAAAATATTGGAATTTCTGGGAGCGAATAAAGATTTAGAAAAAGTGATTAAAGAATCAGATTTTATTGTTATAGCTGTTCCCCTTACAGAGAAAACTAAGGGGTTGATTGGAAAAAAAGAATTAAAGTTAATGCAGGGAAAATATCTGGTTAATATTTCTCGCGGAGCAGTAATAGATGAAGAAGCTTTGTTTAAATCTTTAGAAGAACATTATCTTTCTGGGGCAGCTATAGATACCTGGTATCAGTATCCCACCAATGAACAAAAAGAAATATTACCTAGCCAGTATAATTTTCATAAATTAGAGAACGTAGTGATGAGCCCTCATACAGCAGGATATTCCGATAGAGCTTTAGAGGAAAATATAAAATCTGTTTTTGATAATATAGTGAGGATTTACTATGGGGAAGAACCTGAAAATCAGATAGCTCCCGAATTAGAATACTAATAATATATAAAACTTTTTGGCGTAATCTATAGTTTTTAATGTAAGGGGCGGATTTATCCGCCCCTTATTGTTTTTATAATTTTTTTTGGGCGTATGCAATACGCCCCTACTTCTTTCCTAACTATTCACTATTCACTAACGACTATTCACTATTTTAGGGTCTATTTAAATATTTCAAAAATTCAGAATCAGTAGAAAGTAAGACAGTAGTTTTTTCTTTAAAAGTTTTTCTATAAGCTTCTAAAGTTCTATAAAATTTATAGAATTCCGGATCTTGATTGAAACTTTCGGCATAGATTTTAACAGACTCTGCCTCTCCTTCACCCTTTAAAATCTGGGCAGATTTGTAAGCTTCTGCTAAAATAACTGTTTTCTCTCTTTCAGTTTCGGCAATAATTTTCGCTGATTCTTCCTCTCCTTCAGCTCGGTACTGTTTAGCTATTCGCTCTCTTTCTGCTTTCATTCTATCAAAAATATATTTTTCATTTTCGGGAGGCAAATCTACCCTTTTAATCCTTACATCTACAATTTGTATTCCATAGGTATTGGCTTTTTCATTACTTATTTCGGTGACTCTTTTCATAATACCTTCTCTTTTTTCCGAAACTATTTCGCTCATATTATATAATCCTAAATCAACTCTCAATTCGGAATAAATGATATCATCTAATCTAACCTGGGCGCCATTTAAATCTCGAACTGTTTGTAAAAATTTTAAAGGATCGATAATTTTCCAACGGGCATAATTATCCACAATTAGAGTCTTTTTATCTTTAGTAATGATTTCGGTCGGGGCAGCATCGTACGCTAATAGTCGATCTTCAAAAAATACTACATTTTGAATGAAGGGAACTTTCCAGTTTAAACCAGACTCTTTAATCTCTCTGATTGGTTTACCAAATTGTAATACAATGGCTTGTTTAGTTTCGTCGACAATAAACAAACTTAAATTAGCTAAGAATAAGATTACTACAATAAGTATTATTAATAGCGTTCCTTTTTTCATTACTTGGTCACCTCCTGGGAAGGAGCAGTTAGGATACTTGAATCACCTAAAGGCAATAAATTTATTAAAGATTGATTTTCCTTTAAATCGACTATTACTTTATTCATGTTCGGTAAAATTTCTTCCATAGTTTCCAGATAGAGACGAGCTTGAGTTATATATTCACCTTTTTTATATTCGGTTAAAATATTATTGAATTTTGCAACATCACCCTCCGCTTTTTTTATTCTTTCGATTTTATAACCTTCTGCTTCTTTAGTCATTTGTACTGCTTCTCCGCGAGCTTTGGGGATTAGATCGTTTTCATATCCTTGAGCTTGATTTATATACTTACTCTTGTCTTCTTTTGCGCTGGCTACATCTTTAAAGGCTTCTTGTACTTCTTTAGGAGGGTTAACATCTTGTAATTGAACGGCCACTACGAAGATTCCTGATTGATACGAATCTAAAAGATCTTGCAGTAGTTTTTTGGTTTGTTCTTGGATCTCATATTTTCCTACCGTAAGCGCATCATCAATTTTTCTTCCTCCAATTACCTGTCTTAAGCTTGCCTCAGCAGCATTTCTGACTGTCTCTTCCGGTAAAATAATATTAAAGAGATAGCTAACCGGGTCCTTTATTTTGTATTGCACAATCGCATCTGCGCTGACAATATTTTCATCACCGGTAAGCATTAGGGCTTCATCTGGTATTTCCTGGTAGCGGGTAGATTGATTAGTTACAATAGAACGAAACCCTATTTCGATTCTTTTTACCTGAGTGACGGCTGGAGTAACTACTGTTTCCAGGGGATAGGGTAAGTGATAGTTAAGCCCCGGACTTTCGATGCGGACAAATTTACCAAATCTTCTAATCACTCCTTGCTCATCAGGGGCGACCACAAAAATACCACTGGAAAGATAAGCCACGATCACTATCGCCAAGATAAAAAATAATAATGTTTTATTGAATTTTATTTTTGGTATTTTTTTAGCAAGATTAATGATTTTTTCTTTGTCTTCATCATAATATTCTGGCATATTTATTCCTCCTTTTTATTTAAATAATTGAAAAAATCTTTTTTTAGATTTCTGTATAAAAACTATACCATTAATTTTGATTATTCTCAAATAAATTATTAAATTCGTAGCGAGTATATAGTGAAGAAAGGAAGAGATAGAATTCAGGAAACAGAAAACAGAAGTCAGAAGCCAGAATTCGTATCCCGTATCTCATGATATAATATGTAGGGGCAGACCTTGTGTCTGCCCGTAATGAATAATGTGTTGTAGGGGTTTGATTTATCAAACCCGCAAAATATCGGGTCGGATAAATCCGACTCCTACAGCTACAGCTTATTAATTGATTAACTAATTTAATCGGTGAATTGGGGAATTGGTCAATTGATTAATTAATTTATCGGTAAATTGCTTAATTGTTTTTTGATTTTGTTTTTTGATTGGCCGATTGGGTGATAGGTAGATTGGCAGATTGTTTTTGATTATTTTATCTTAATTGGTTAATTGGAGAATTGGTGAATCGGTTAATTGGTTAATTGGAGAATTAATAAATTCCCTTGAAAAGAAAAATTAAACAGTCTATAATAAATAAAATTTCATCTAATTGGTTGTCCCCCAAAAAGTAAACAAACCTGTCCTCGACCTGATGGAGGAATGGTAAGGTAGGGGTCGGATTTATCCGACCCGGTATTTCGGGCTCGATGAATCGAGCCCCTACAAGATAATTATAACCAAATTAATAACGATAAATGAATTTTTGTAATAGGTAATTAAAAAATATAGATTAAAAAAATGAAGGGAGAGATCAGATATGTCTTTAGTAACTACCAAAGAAATGTTGAAAAAAGCTCAAAAAGAAAGGTATGGAGTGGGTGCGTTTAATGCTAATAATATGGAGATTATTCAGGCTATAATTGAAACTGCTGAAGAAGAAAAAGCGCCAGCAATATTGCAGGCTTCACAAGGGGCTATAGAATATGCTGGATTGGATAATATTGTAGCTATGGTCAAAGTTATGGCTGAAAAGGTTAGTGTGCCGATAGCTTTACATTTAGATCATGGAACAGATTATTACCAAAATATAAAATGTTTAAGAGCAGGGTTTACCTCTTTGATGTTTGATGGTTCAAAATTACCATTCGAAGAAAATGTAAAGATAACTAAAAAAGTTGTAGAGATGGCTCATGCCTGTGATATACCAGTAGAAGCAGAATTAGGCCAGATAGGGAAAATGGGCGATAGTGATGAACCAGGAGTTGCTCTGGAAAAGGTAAAGGAGACTATGGCAGATCCTTATGAAGCAGCAAAATTTGTGGAGTTAACTAAAATTGATTTTTTAGCTGCTGCAGTGGGGACAATCCATGGCTGTCGTACACCTTTTGCAAAATTAGATATTCCTCGAATAGAGAAGATAAGAGAATTAACCGATGTTCCTTTAGTCTTGCATGGTGCATCTGGAGTTAATGATGAAGAGGTTAGAAAAGGTATTTCTGCAGGAATATGTAAGATTAATATTGACACTCGCATTCGGATGATTTTTACTAAAAAAATTAGAGAGATAATAAAAATGAATCCTCAAGAGATAGATCCTAGAAAATTATTAGGACCAGCAAGAGAAGTGGCTAAAGAAATTATTCGTGAAAGAATGAGAGTCTTTGGATGCAGCGGAAAGGCTTGATAGATATGATTAAAAGAATAGGTATTTTAACCGGGGGAGGAGATTGCCCCGGATTAAACCCAGCTATCCGGGGAGCGGTATATCGAGCTCTGGATTATAATTATGAGGTTTATGGGATTGAAGAGGGATGGGGAGGATTAATAAAAGGTGATATAAATCTTTTATCTTTAAGTGAGGTAAGGGAAATAGTGGATAGAGGAGGAACTATCTTAGGAACTTCAAGATTAAATCCTTATAAGATAGAGCAGGGAGTGGAAAAAGTACTTGAATCCATAGAAAAATTTAAGTTAGATGCGCTAGTAGCTATTGGCGGAGAAGATACTTTAGGGGTAGCTAATAAACTGTATAAAGAAAAAAAAATTAAATTAGTAGGTGCTCCCAAAACCATGGATAATGATCTTAGCGGTACTGATTATACTTTTGGATTTAATAGTTCAGTTACTAAAGCAATGGAGGCAATGCAAAGCCTACAAGATACCGGTCGCTCTCATCGAAGGATAATGGTTTTAGAAGTAATGGGTAGACACGCTGGTTGGGTAGCTTTATTTACTGGTCTTGCTTCTGGTACAGATTGGACTCTTATTCCGGAAGAAAAAATTGACCTGGAAAAGATGTGTCAGCATTTAAAGGAAGTTTATAGAAAAAATAAACATGCTTCTATAGTGATATCGGAAGGAGTAATACTTCCTGGTGTAGATACCGGAAAGGAAGAGTTAGATCAGTTTGGGCATATGATTTTACGTAAAAGAGGAGTGGGTAATCTCCTGGCCGATTTAATTAAAGAAAAAACCGGAATAGAAACGCGCCATGCGGTAATTGGTCATATCCAAAGAGGCGGTTCGCCAACCTTATTTGATCGTATTTTAGGTCTTAGGTGTGGAGTAACTGCAGTAGATTTAATTGCTCAAGGAAAATTTGGATATATGGCTGCCCTTAAAGGCAATAAAGTTATAGGAATACCTTTGGAAGAAGCGGTGAGTAAACTTAAAACGGTAGATAAAAAATGGTGGGAATTAGCTCAAGTATTTTTTAAATAAAAAACTGTATCGAGTATCGAGTATTACGTATCGCGAAAAATTAAATACTTACCTGTCATTCCCACACCCACTTTCGTGAGTGTAAACTGCAGTGGGAATCCAGAGGTATAGGAGGTATAGGATAAGAAAAAAAGATAGATTCCCGTTTTCACGGGAATGACATAAAAAGATTCTTGATAATAAGAAAATAAATTTCTATAATAATAACATATTTTTAGAAAAATGACAGAAAGATTATTGAAGGTATGACACATTTTGTTCCTACACATTGCACATTACTCATTACATATTATTATGATCTATACGCTCTACGCTAAAAATTCTACCCACTTTATGTTATATACAAAATACAAACTTGGGAGGTTGTTGTCTCAACATGTGGCACGCAAATTTTGTTCACCTACACGTTCACAGTGAATATAGCTTATTAGATGGAGCTTGCCGAATAACTGAATTAGTAGCACAAGCCAAAAAGCATAAAATGCCTGCCTTAGCTATAACTGATCATGGAGTAATGTATGGAGTAATACAATTTTATAAAGAAGCTATAAAGCAAGGGATAAAACCTATCATCGGTTGTGAAATGTACCTTGCTCCACGAAGTAGATTTGATAAATCTTCTAAAAACAAAGAAACACCGTTTCATTTAATCTTATTAGTTAAGAATAATGAAGGTTATAGGAATTTAATAAAATTAGTTACTTTATCTTACTTAGAAGGTTTTTATTATAAGCCGAGAATTGACCAAGAAATACTAAAAGAATATAGTAGTGGATTAATTGCTCTTTCCGCTTGTTTAAAGGGTGAAATTCCTCAATGCATCTTACAAAAAGATATAAAAAAAGCAAAAGAAGTAGCACTTAATTTTATAAAAATTTTCGGTGAAGATAATTTTTATTTAGAATTACAAAAAAATGGTATTCCTGAACAAGAAGTTGTAAATGAAAACCTCGTTAAAATAAGTCAAGAACTTTCTATTCCGGTGGTAGCGAGTAATGATATTCATTATATAAAGAAGGAAGATGCTCGAGCACATGAGATTTTACTTTGTATTCAAACAGCCACCAATTTAGACGACCCTAAACGTTTAAAATTTGCCACTGATGAGTTTTATTTTAATTCCCCTGAAGAGATGAATGAAAAATTCTCTGCAATTCCTCAAGCCATCCAAAATTCAGTACATATTGCTGAAAAATGTAATTTAGAAATTAATTTTAGGCAAGCTAAATTACCAGAATTTAAAGTCCCTGCTGACTATAATACTAATAGTTACTTGAAAGAACTTTGTTATAAAGGACTTAAAGAAAGATTCCCTGAAGTTACCAATGAGTTACAAGAAAGATTAGAATATGAGCTTTCGGTTATTAAAAAAATGGAGTTTGATCCTTATTTTTTAATTGTATGGGATTTTGTAAGGTATGCTAAGGAGAAAGGAATAATGGTTGGGCCTGGACGAGGTTCTTCCCCGGGGAGTTTAGTTGCTTATTGTCTAAAGATTACCAATATTAACCCTCTAGTATATGGATTATTATTTGAAAGATTTTTAAATCCGGAAAGGATTAGTATGCCCGATTTTGATATTGATTTTTGTTATGAACGAAGAGAAGAAGTAATTGAATATGTTTCCAAAAAATATGGAAAGGATAAAGTAGCTCAGATCATTACTTTTGGGACTATGGCCGCCCGGGCTGCGGTCAGAGATGTGGGAAGGGCTTTAGGCATTCCGTATGCACGAGTAGATACTGTCGCTAAGATGATTCCCTGGGAGCCTAACATAACCATTGAAAAAGCTCTAAAAATGGAAAGTAGAATCCAAGAATTATTGAAAAATGATGAAGAGGTAAAGAAGTTGATCGAGACTGCTTCTTCTTTAGAAGGTTTAGCCCGACATGCTTCCACTCATGCTGCTGGAATAGTTCTTTCGCGGGAACCACTAACTAATTATGTTCCTTTACAAAAGAATGCGGAAGGGGAAATATCTACCCAATATGCTATGGCTGAACTGGAAGAATTGGGATTATTAAAGATGGATTTTTTAGGTCTTCGTACTTTGACCGTGATAAGTAAATCTTTAGAAATAATAAAACATACCCGGGGAGAGGAGGTCGATATAAATAACCTTACTTTAGATGATCAAAAAGTATATAAAATGCTTTCTAAAGGAAACTGTGTTGGTATCTTCCAATTAGAAAGTGAAGGAATGAGGGATTTAGTTAAAAGGTTAAAACCCGAAAGTATAGAAGATATTACTGCCTTGTTAGCGTTATACAGACCAGGACCATTAGGGAGTGGTATGATCGAAGATTTCATTAATAGAAAAAAGGGAATGGTAGAAATAAAATATCTTCATCCTCGATTAGAATCTATACTAAAGGAAACTTATGGAG
>NZ_PFKO01000040.1:0-19258 GCF_002784285.1 Candidatus Infernicultor aquiphilus | reverse complement strand
ACAAGATATTCAAGGGTGTAATAAATATTGTGGTAAGGGTGAATTAAGGGGTTTTCAAGGGGAAGAATTCCCCTTGAATATCTTGATAATGTTTGAAGATCCTTCAAGCTATAATTATATTTATAAAAAAAGATGGTGATATAATTATGATAAGAAAACTTGCTCCCTCAATATTAGATGCGGATTTTTCCTGCTTAGAAAGGGAATTAAGAAAAATAGAAAAGGGAGGAGCGGATTTAATCCATTTAGATATTATGGATGGACATTTTGTGCCCAATATATCCTTTGGTCCAAAGATAGTCGAATCTATTAAAAGTAAGACATCTCTTCCGTTGGATGTTCATTTAATGATAGAAAATCCTGCTAATCATATTAAGTCATTTATTGAAGCAGGAGGAGATATTATAACTATCCACTATGAAACCTGTAGACATCTGGATAGAGTTATTCAAACTATTTTAGATATGGGAGCTAAATGTGGAATTGCTTTAAATCCAGCAACACCTCTAAACGTTATTGAATATGTCATTAATAAAATAGATATTCTTTTATTAATGACTGTTAATCCCGGTTTTGGTGGACAAAAATTTATTCCAGAGATGATTACTAAAATAGAGAAAGCAAGAAAAATAATAGATAATCAAAAAAAAATAATTAGCTTAGAAGTTGACGGTGGAATAAATTTGAATAATATTTCTAAAATAATTACAGCTGGTGCGGAAATAATTGTGGCTGGTCAAATTATATTTAAAAGTACGAATCCTGAAATAACTATAAAAAAAATAAAAAATATTTTAAAGTAAATACAAAATTATTTACTTTTTAAAGAACTGGAAGTATATATTTTGGAAAAAACTGTTGTTACTATAATTGGAAGAATAAATGTAGGAAAATCAACTTTGTTTAATAGAATTATTAAAAAAAAGATTGCTATTGTTGAAAGTGAGCCTGGTGTTACTAGAGATAGGATATACGCTGAATGTGAATGGAAAGGAAAACAATTTACTCTAATTGATACCGGAGGAATAGATTCTATCAAAAAAGAAGAAATTCATAAAAAAATAAATACTCAGACTGAATTAGCTATTGAAGAAGCAGATTTAATCCTATTATTAGTTGATATTAAAGAAGGAATAAATACCGATGATTTTAAAATAGCAAAAACTATTAGAGATAAAAACAAACCAAGTATCTTGGTTGCTAATAAAGGAGATGTAAAGGGAAGTGAATTAAAATTATATGAATTTTATGAATTAGGATTAGGGGATCCTTTTATTATTTCAGCAGAACATGGATTAAATGTTGATAATTTATTAGATAGAATAGTATCTTTTGTTTCAGAAAAAAAAGTAAATCCTGAAAAAGAAGAAAAAGATACCATAAAAGTATCAATTCTTGGTAAGCAAAATGTAGGAAAATCAAGTATATTAAATTATATTTTGGGAGAAGATAGAATAATAGTTAGTGAATATCCCGGCACTACCAGGGATGCTATTGAGGTAACCTTTAAACGTAATTCATTAAAATTGATATTTACCGACACTGCAGGATTAAGAGATAAAGCAAAGCCAAAAGAAGATATTGAATATTATAGTACCTTAAGAACTTTTAAAGCTGTAAGTAATTCTGATATAGTATTATTAATATTGGATTCTACACAAGGAGTAAGTGTGCAAGATAAAAAAATTGCGAGTTATATACAAAAGGAAAAAAAAGCTTGTATCATAATATTAAATAAATTTGATTTGATTAAAGATGAAGTAGATAAGAATTTATTAATTAAAGAGACTAAATATGAATTATCTTTTATAAAAAACTCTCCTATTATGCTAACTTCTGCCTTGACTGGTTATAATATTGGTAAAATAATTTTTGAAATCAAAGAAGTTGCTTTTCAATATAGTAAAAAAATATCAACTCCCATATTAAATAATTTTTTAAAAAAAACAATTTATGAGAATCCACCAAAATTTATAGAAGGAAATTCATTAAAGATAAGTTATGCTACCCAAATAGGAATAAGACCTCCGAAATTCCTATTGTTCGTAAATAATCCAAAATTAATGTATACTTCCTACTATAACTATTTAGAAAATAAAATACATCAAGCTTTTGGATTTGAAGGTTCACCAGTGATTATTAATTTAATTAAAAAAGATAAAAAAAGGTAGTAATTTAATGATAATTTTAGTTATTTTGATAAGTTATATATTAGGTTCTATCCCTTTTGGTTATATTATAAGTAAATTAGTCAAAAAAATTGATATAAGAGATTATGGTAGTGGAAACATAGGCGCAACCAATACTCTTCGTATATTAGGGCCTTTTGTGGCCTCAATAGTCTTAATTGGAGATATTGGTAAAGGATATTTTTCTATTTATTTATCACGTCTTATAAGTCACGATAGCATATTTATATTAACGATTGCCGGCCTAGCGGTTATATGCGGCCATGATTGGTCTTTATTTCTAAAGTTTAAAGGTGGTAAAGGAGTAGCTACTACCTTTGGAGTTATTTTGGCGCTTAATCCAATGATATCGATATTAGCAGCAATAGTTTGGGGGATGGTTATAATAACCACAAGATACGCTTCTTTATCATCTATTAGTGCAGTAATTTCTATTATAATTTTTACAATATTATTTAAACAACCTTATGAATACATCATATTCAGTATAATAATTTTAATTTTAACTATTTTTACACATAAAGAAAACATTAAACGGTTAAAATTGGGGAATGAAAGTAAAATAGGGGAGAAAATCAGGATTAAAAAAAGATAGAATTTATAATAAAAGAGGAAATATGACTAAAGTTATAATTAGTGATATCCAAAATAATAAAATATCCAAAGCTATAGAAGATGTATTCGAGAAATTTGAGGTAGAAAATAAAGTAAAAGATAAAAAAGTTTTGGTAAAACCAAATATTTTAGGTCCCTTCCCTCCTGAAAGAGGAGTAACTACGGACCCAAGAATAATCTCAGCAGTGGTTAAGAGATTAAGGGATTATAAGGCTAAAGAGATAGTTGTCGGAGATAATTCAGGTAGTATTTATTATGACCCATTAAAAATAGCTAAAATAACTGGAATTTTAGATGCTTCAGATGGTTGTTTCACTAATATTGCTAAAGACATTATAGAAATAAAGGTAAAATCTAAATTTATAGATAAGCTTTTTATTTCAAAATCAGTTATAGAGGCAGACTATATTATTAATGTTCCAAAGTTTAAGACCCACGGTTTGACTACTATTGCGGGAGCAATCAAAAATATGTTTGGTATTGTACCAGGAGCAAAGAAAGCACAGTTACATACTTTGACTCGGTCTGTTTATGAATTTGCTGAATTATTAGTAGATATCTATCAAATAAGAATTCCGGATTTAAATATCATGGATGCTATAATTGGCATGGAAGGTAGAGGCCCTACCAATGGGGAACCGAGAGTTATAAATAAAATATTAAGTAGTGATAATGGAATTTCTCTTGATTCTATAATGGCCACTATGATGGGACTTAAGCCAGAATCAATTGAACTATTGCAAGTAGCTCAAAAAAGAAATTTAGGAGAAATAGATCTATCCAGTATAGATATATCTGGGAAATTAGAAATAATTCCAGGATATAAGATACCAAATAACGGTTTATTGCAAAAAATAAGAAAAGCAGCTACCCCCTACGTATTTAATTTCGCAGCAGTTAAACCAATAGTAAATCATAATAAATGTAAAGTATGCAAGAAGTGTATAGAAGTTTGCCCGGTTTCTGCAATGAAAATGAATTTAAAGAGCGGTTTTCCTGAAGTAGATAGGAAAAAATGTATTTCTTGCTTTTGTTGTGATGAACACTGTCCTTATGGAGCAATAATTTTACCTTCCTTGCCACTAGATTGGTATAATCGATTAAGAGGAAAATAAAAAAGTTAATCATATTATAATAGCAACTATATTATTGAGGTGTATTGATGGTCAAATATCTGGTAATTGTTGAGTCACCAACTAAGGAAAAAACCTTGAAGAAAATTTTAGGAGAAAATTATCTTATTAAATCTAGCAAGGGGCATATAATTGATTTACCTAAAACAAAATTAGGTATAGATATTGGAAATGATTTTCAACCCGAGTATGTTACTATTCCCAGACAAAGAAGTATTGTAAAAGAATTAGAAAAATATTCAAAAGATAAAGATAAGATATTCTTGGCAACTGATCCGGATAGAGAAGGAGAAGCAATTGCCTGGCATATTGCTCAAAAATTAAAAATTAAAAATGATAACAACAGAGTTAGTTTTAATGAAATAACCGAAAGAGCTGTATCTCAAGCCTTTAAAAATCCGAGAGAGATTAACCTTAATATGGTAGATTCACAAAAGACCAGGAGATTATTAGATAGATTGGTAGGGTACAAGATAAGTCCTTTATTATGGAAAAAGATAGGTAAAAAACTAAGTGCAGGAAGAGTACAATCCGTGACATTGCGATTAATATGCGAAAGAGAAGAGGAGATACTTAAATTTAAAGAAGATGAATATTGGTTGATAAGTGTACTTCTTAATAAAACTGAAGATGAAGAAATAAAGCCTTTTGAGGCGAAGCTTTTTTCAGTTGATTCTAAAAAAATAACCATAAGAAATAAAAAAGAAGCGATGCAAATCTGTGAAGAAGTAAAAAATCAAAACATATATGTTAAAGATATTAATAAAAGAAAAGAATTTAAAAATCCTCAGCCTTCATTTACTACCAGCAGCTTACAACAAGAAGGATATAACAAATTAAATTTTTCTATTAAAAAAAGTATGATTATAGCTCAACAATTGTATGAAGGCATCGCTTTGGGAGATAAAGGAAATGTTGGTTTAATTACTTATATGCGTACTGATTCTATAAGGGTATCCAATGAAGCAAAAAGTGAGGCGAAAAAATATATAGAAGAAAAATATGGTAAAAAATTTGCAAAATCATTTGAAAACTTCGAAAAAGATAAAAAGAAAATAAAAAACAAAACCATTCAGGATGCCCATGAATCTATTCGGCCTACTTCTGTATTTAATCAACCAGATTTGATTAAAAAATATCTAAGTAATGATCAATATAAACTATATAGTTTAATTTGGCAAAGATTTATAGCGAGTAGAATGAAAGCTGCTTATCTAGAAAAAATCACTATAAATATAGAGGCGGGGAAATACCTATTTAGAGCTTCTGGATCTAATATATTATTTAAAGGATTTATGATTATATATAATGAAGATAATCAAGATTTAAATAAACCTCCTGATCTTAAAGAAGGAGATAAACTAAAGATAATAAAAATTGAAGAAAAGCAATATTTTACCAAACCTCCTCCCAGATATACAGAAGCTAGCTTGGTAAAAACATTAGAAAAAGAAGGAATAGGTAGACCTAGCACCTATGTACCTATTATAGATACTATACAACGTCGAGAATATGTGGAGAAGGTTAACAAAAAATTTAATCCTACAGAATTAGGAATAAAAGTAAACTCTTTTTTAACTCAATATTTTTCTGATATTATAAATGTTGCCTTTACTGCAAAAATGGAAAAACAGCTCGATGAAGTTGAATCTAATAAAAAAAAATGGGTAGATATATTAAAAACATTTTATAAAACATTTTCTAAGGATTTAGAAAAAGGAAACCAGGCCCAAAGAATTAAAATAACCCAGTTGTTTAGTGACGAAATATGTGATAAGTGTGGTCGCAAGATGTTGATAAAAAGCGGACGTTTTGGTAAATTCTTAGCTTGTTCAGGATTTCCTGATTGTAAAAATACCAAATCTTTTTTAGATAAAATTGGTATAAATTGTCCTGAGGAAGGATGCCCGGGAGAAATTGTTAGGAAAAAAACCAAAAAAGGAAGAATATTTTATGGATGCAGCAATTATCCAAAATGTTCTTTTATGACCTGGAATAAGCCGGTGGATAAAAAATGTCCTAAATGCAATTCCATTTTAGTGTTAGATAAAAATAAAAAAAACGGATTTTATTATAAATGCAGTAATTCTGTTTGTGATTATAAAGATATTATCAAAGAAGATAAAGAATAATTAATAAATAGAATAGATCTTTAAATATAAACTTAGCCTAAAATAAAAAATAAACTCCTCGAAAAGCAAAAAAGAGAGTGTTACATTTGAAGAAATATATAGAATTATATGCTTTTTTTTTAAAGAATGAAAAAAACTATTCTAATTATACCATTGTTTCCTATAGAAATGATTTAATTCAATTTTTCAATTATTTAAAACTTTATAGGATACTAAAAGATGATAAAATAGAATACGTTGATCGTAGTGTTATGCGAAAATATATTGTTTATTTAAAGAAGAGTGATTATTCAGCAAGGAGTATTTCCAGAAAAATATCCACAGTACGTTCCTTCTTTAAATTTTGTTTAAGAGAAGGCATAATTAAAGTTAATCCAACCATTAATTTAATAACGCCTAAGATAAATAAAAAGTTACCTTATTTTTTGTATTTACAAGAAGTTAATAAACTTATTGAAACTCCATTAAAAAATACAATATTTGGAATTAGAGATAGAGCAATTCTTGAACTACTTTATGGCACCGGAATTAGAGTTGGAGAACTTGTAAATTTAAATATTTGCAATATTGACTTATATGAAAAAACTATTATAGTATTTGGAAAGGGTTCAAAGGAAAGAATTCTTCCCCTTGGTAATCCGAGCATAAGGGCAATACAAGAATATTTAACCAGTAGAAATTTATTTGAAAAAAAAATATTTGTAAATAAAAATGACCTAGAGGCATTATTTTTAAATCGTTTAGGAGGACGATTAACCACAAGAAGTATACGTCGAATTATTATTAAATATATGAAAATGGCTGGTTTAAATAAAAAGATAAGCCCCCATGTTTTAAGGCATTCGTTTGCTACTCATCTTTTAGAGGGTGGAGCAGATTTACGTTCTGTGCAAGAACTTTTGGGGCATAAGAGTTTGTCCACTACTCAAATATATACTCATATTACTAAAGAAAGGTTAAAAACAATTTATAAAAAGTCTCATCCCAGGGCTTAAGGTTAAAAATTTAAAAGGAGATGAAATAAAAAATGTTTAAAGGAACCACAATTTTAGCCATAAAACATAAAGATGAGGTTGCTATTTCTGGTGATGGCCAAATAACTATAGGTAATACCATTATGAAAAATAATACCAAAAAGATACGAAAATTATATAATGATAAAATTCTTACCGGTTTTGCCGGGGCAAGTGCTGATGCTATGACTTTATTTGAAAAATTCGAAAATAAAATAGATGAGCTTCATGGAAATTTACCTAAAGCTGTTATTTCTTTAGCTAAAGAATGGCGAACTGATAAAATATTAAGAAAATTAGAAGCTATACTAATCGTTGCAGATAAAAAGAATATGTTTATAGTTTCTGGGACTGGTGATATAATAGAACCTGATGATAATATTGCTGCTATTGGCTCAGGTGGTCCTTATGCATTAGCTGCAGCAAAAGCTTTAGTGAAATTTTCTAATTTATCTGCTTATGAAATTGCTTTAGAATCTTTAAAGATTGCTGCATCAATTTGTATTTACACTAATGATAAAATAACAGCAGAAAAATTATAAAAGATAGGAGGTATTATAGTTGATTAATGATTTAACACCTTCGCAGATTGTTTCTGAACTTGATAAATATATAATTGGGCAAGATAACGCCAAAAAAGCTGTAGCTATAGCTTTAAGAAATAGAATCAGAAGGCAGAAATTGCCTCCTGAATTAATAGATGAAGTAACTCCGAAAAATATCATAATGATCGGGCCTACCGGAGTGGGAAAAACAGAAATCGCTAGAAGATTAGCAAAATTAGTTAAAGCTCCTTTTGTAAAAGTAGAAGCAACAAAATATACTGAAGTAGGGTATGTGGGAAGAGATGTGGAATCTATAATTCGAGATTTAACTGAAGTGTGTATTCAATTGGTCCGTAAAGAATGGGCAATTAAAGTAGAAGATAAGGCAAGACAATTAGCCGAAGAACAAATAATAAATTATTTATTCCCGGTAGTAAAAAAGAAAAAAGAGCAAAAAGCAGATTTATTTAAGGAATCATTTTATCCTGGAATTGAAAAAGAAAATAAAGATTCTTTAAATGTTTTAATAAAAAAAGATGAAAGAGAAGAAAGATTTGAAAGGACTAGGAAAAAGTTTAAAGATAAATTAGAAAAAGGTGAGCTGGAAAACAGATTAATTGAAGTTGAAATTGAAGAAAACATTCAACCTACCGTAGAAGTATTTTCTAATTCAGGAATAGAAGGCATGGGTATTAATTTTAAAGATATTCTTGGTAGAATGTTTCCTCAAAAAAAGAAAAAGCAAAAAGTTACTGTTGCGGAGGCTCGAAAAATATTAATCTATAATGAAACTCAAAACTTAATAGATATGGATGAAGTAATTAGGACTACCATTAATAAAGTGGAAAATTTAGGGATTGTTTTTATTGATGAAATCGATAAAATTGCCAGACAAGAAAAATCATATGGACCGGATGTTTCCAGAGGTGGAGTTCAAAGAGATATATTACCTATTGTAGAAGGTTCAACAGTCATAACTAAATATGGAGCTGTTAAAACTGACCATATTTTATTTATAGCTGCTGGGACTTTTACTACTTCAAAGCCTTCTGATTTAATACCTGAATTGCAAGGACGTTTTCCTATTAGAGTTGAATTAAATAGTTTAAGCATGGAAGATTTTAAAAGAATATTAATCGAGCCTTGTAATTCACTAATAAAACAATACATATCTTTGCTTAATACCGAAAGTCTGGAAGTAGAATTTACAGATGATGCGATTAGCGAGATTGCTGAAACCGCTTTTTTAGTAAACGAACAGACAGAAAATATTGGAGCAAGGAGACTTTATACTATATTAGAAAAATTATTAGAAGATATTTCTTTTAATGCCCCTGATCTTAAAGAAAAGAAATTTACTATTGATGAAAAATATGTAAAGAAAAAATTACAAAGTATCGTAAAAAACGAAGATTTAAGCAGGTATATTTTATAAAGTCAATAAAAAATAAAATAAATAAACCATTAAGTGTTTCTTGATTTAGAAAAAAAACTATGTTATACTACTTTTGATTTTGTGCATTAAATAGTAATTTATAGTGATTTTAGAATTCTAATTTAATATAAAAATACGAAATATTAAAATATAAATTGGAGGATAATAGATGAGTGTAGTTTCAATGAAACAATTGTTAGAAGCGGGAGTTCATTTTGGTCATCAAATGAGAAGATGGAACCCTAGGATGAAATCTTATATTTTTACAGATAGAAATAATATATATATTATAGATCTTCAACAGACTGTAAAATTAATTGATGTAGCATATGATTTTATAAAAGAGATATCTAGCAAAGGTGCAAATATATTATTTGTAGGAACAAAAAAACAGGCTCTGGAATCGATTAAAAACGAGGCAGAAAAATGTGGCATGTTTTATGTAAATTATAGGTGGTTAGGAGGAACATTAACTAATTTCAATACCATTAGAAAGAGAGTAAAAAGACTTTATGAATTAGAGGAAATGGAGAATAATAAAATGTTTGAAGTTCTTCCTAAAAAAGAAGTAATGAAATTAAAAGTAGAAAAGGAGAAATTAGAAAAATTATTAACCGGTATTAAAAATATGGAAAAGCTTCCAGATGCAATTTTTGTAGTTGACCCCAAAAAAGAGAAAATTGCAATTGCTGAGGCAATTAAACTTTCCCTACCCATTGTTGCTATTGTAGATACTAATTGTAATCCAGAAGAAATTGATTATGTAATTCCAGGAAATGATGACGCAATTAGAGCAGTAAAACTTATCTCTTCAGTTATAGCAGATGCAGTTATAGAAGGTAAGAAATTAATTATAGACCAAGCAACTGAAACAGTTAAAAAATAAACCTATATTTAAATGAAGTAAGGAGAAAAATATGGAAATTAATGCTCAGATGGTAAAAGAGTTAAGAGAAAAAACAAGTGCAGGAGTAATGGATTGCAAAGAAGCATTAAAAATGAATGCCGGAAACCTAGAAAAAGCAATTGAATATTTACGTAAAAAAGGAATAAATGCTGCTTCTTCTAAGTTTAATAGACAAACGCTAAGTGGGAAAGTAGAATCTTATATTCATTTATATGGTAAATTAGGTGTTTTAGTTGAGGTAAATTGTGAAACAGACTTTGTGGCCAATACGGAAGAATTTAAAGAATTTATAAAAAATATCGCTATGCAGATTGCTGCATCAAATCCAAGATATATTACCAGAAAGGATATTCCAAAAAGTATAATTGAAAAAGAAAAAGATATATTTTATGCTCAAGTTGAAAAATCAGGTAAGCCAGCTCCTATAATTGAAAAAATTGTCGAAGGTAAATTGGAAAAATATTTTCAAGAAAATTGTTTAATGGAACAAATATTTATTAGAGATAATAATAAAAATATTGAAGAATTATTATTGGAATTGATTGCTAAGTTAGGCGAAAATATTTTGATTAGAAGATTTGCAAGATTTAAGCTTGGCGAAGAAATCTAATAATTAAGACATAGATAATTAACCTTTATGGAAGTGTTTATAGGTTATTAAAATAATAGAGGATTTAAAATTATGGAAAAACCTATTTATAAAAGGATACTTTTAAAACTCGGCGGCGAATCACTTTCCGGAGAAAAAGGTTATGGTATTGATATCCAAAAGATTAATTTTATTTCTAAAGAAATTATTGAGATTAAAAAATTAGGAGTACAAATAGCTATAGTAATAGGGGGGGGGAATATTTTTAGAGGCCAAGAAGGGAGCGAAAAAGGTATAAATCGAGTTTCAGCAGATTATATGGGCATGTTAGCAACCGCAATAAATGCTTTAGCTCTTCAAGATTCTTTAGAAAAATTAAATGTAGAAACAAGGGTACAGACTGCAATCGAGATGAAGGCAATTGCTGAGCCGTATATTAGGAGAAGAGCTATTAGGCATTTGCAAAAAGATAGGATAGTAATTTTGGCTGCTGGAACTGGAAATCCTTATTTTACAACAGATACTGCTGCTGCCCTAAGAGCAATAGAGCTAAATACTGAAGCAATTCTTAAAGCTACAAAAGTTGATGGAATCTATGAATCTGACCCCTTAAAAAATTCAAAAGCAGTAAAATTTAGTAAGTTAGGATTCCTCGAGTTTTTAAATAAAGGTTTAAAGGTTATGGATGCAACCTCTATTTCTTTATGTATGGAAAATAATATTCCAGTAATTGTTTTTAATTTAAATATTGCTGGAAATATTAAAAGAGTTATAGTTGGTGAAAAAATAGGCACAATAGTAAAGGGGGAATAAATATGTTATCTGATTTATTAAACGATACAAAAGATAGAATGGAAAAATCAATCACAGTACTAAAAGATAATTTTGCCCATATAAGAACCGGAAGAGCTTCTTTAACTTTAATAGATCGGATAAAAATATCATATTACGGTGTGTTAACTCCTTTAAAGCAAATAGCAAATATTTCTATTCCAGAATCAAATTTAATAGTTATTCAACCTTGGGATAAAAAATACCTTGCTGAGATTGAAAAAGTTATATGGAAATCTGATTTAGGGTTAGCTCCCTTTAATGATGGTAATATTATTAGACTTACCATACCTCCTTTAAATGAAGAAAGACGAAAAGAGTTAATAAAATTAGTAAAAAAAGAAGCTGAAAAAGAAAAAATAGCTATAAGAAATATAAGAAGAGATACAAATGATATAATAAAAAAAGATGAAAAAGAAAACAATATTTCAGAAGATGATTGCAAAGAATACCAAAATAAAGTCCAAACCTTAACCGATGAATATATAAAGAAAATTGATAAATTATTAGAACTTAAAGAAAAAGAAATTATGGAAATATAACCCCCCTTCTAATTTTAATATATATATAATATGCTTTTATTTATATTATATCTCTATTAAGGGGGTATTTTTATAGGTGATAATTAATGAATATAAAAATTATAAAAATAAATTGATGGATAAAAATAAATGGATAACATAAAATTACCTCAACATTTAGCTATTATAATGGATGGAAATGGGCGTTGGGCAAAAAAAAGAGGATTGCCTCGAAGTACAGGACATAAAGAAGGGGTAAAAGCAGTTAAAAGAGTTATATCTAACTGCATAGATTTAAACATTCCCATATTAACGCTTTTTGCTTTTTCTACGGAAAATTGGGAACGTCCTAAAAACGAAGTCTTAAACTTAATTAAATTATTCGGTAAAGTTTTAGATAGAGAAAAAGCAAATTTAATAAAAAATAATATCAGAATAAATTTTATAGGAAGACTAAATGAACTTCCTAATTTACTTACTAAAAAGATGAATGAATTGATTGAATTAACTAGAAATAATAATAAATTAATTCTAAATATTGCAATTAATTATGGAGGAAGAGCTGAAATTGTTGATGCAATTAATTCTATTATATTAGATTTATATGATAAAAAGATAAAAATTGAAGATATTAATGAAAATACCGTAAGAAATAATTTATACACCCATGGTCTTCCCGACCCCGATTTATTAATAAGAACGGGTGGTGAAATGAGAATTAGTAATTTTATGATCTGGCAAATTGCATATGCAGAATTTTGGGTATCCCCTGTTTTTTGGCCCGATTTCGATAAAAATAATTTAATAGAAGCAATAAAAGATTTTCAAAAAAGGGTGAGAAAATATGGAGGGAAGGGATAATAATTTTTTAAAAAGAATTATTACTACTATTATAGGAATTCCGTTAATAGTTTTGATAATATTTTGGGGGGAATTCCCCTTTTTTATTCTAATAATGATTTTAGCCTTTTTAGGATTAAATGAATTATACCATATGGCCCATAAACAAGGATACAAGCCATCATATATATTGGGATCTATACTTACTGCATACTTTATTTTTACAACATTTTACGATATTTATAATCTAAAGTATTATCAAAATGTAATTGTTACTTTTTTTATTATAATATGTTTTATTATCCAACTATTTAAAAAAGATTTTTCTAAAGTACTTCCTGACCTATCTATTCTGATTTTTGGAAGTATTTATTTAGGATATTTGCTATCATTTCTATTAAAAGTTAAGTTTTTACCCAACGGAAATTATTACCTCCTTGGTCTTTTATTTATTACTTGGGCTAATGACATAGGAGCTTATATTATTGGTATTAACTTTGGGAAAAATAGAATATATCCTAAAATAAGTCCCAAGAAATCTCTTGAAGGGTCAGTTGGAGGGATTTTATTTAGTATCATTATTACCCTTGCCTTAAGAAGTTGGTTAAATTTATCTTTTAATAAGTTGATTTCTCTTGGGTTGATATTATCAATAGTAGGCCAACTTGGAGATTTATTTGAATCTGTGTTAAAAAGAGGTTCTGGAGTTAAAGATTCGGGAAAGTTAATCCCTGGCCACGGAGGTATATTAGACTCTTTTGATAGTTTATTATTTACAGCTCCCATATTTTATTATTATATAAAATTACTAATTTAATATAAATAAATATTTTTGAAAGTGTAGAGTCTAATTATGAGAAGAAAAATTGTTATATTAGGTTCAACAGGTTCAATAGGAAAACAAACTTTAGAAGTTATCCAAAAATATCCTAATGAATTTGAGGTAATAGGCTTAAGTGGTTGGGAAAATATAACCCTACTTAAAGAGCAGATAAATTTTTTTAAACCAAAAATATCAGTGGTTAAAAATGAGTATTTGGCTAAAAAATTGAAAAAAGATCTGAATAACTTAAGTGATATCAAAATATTTTGGGGAATCGATGGTTTAATAAAAGTGTCAGTCTTAGATGAAATAGATCTTGTTGTAGTTGCAATAACTGGAATAGCAGCACTTCTTCCAACTTATGAAGCTGTGATACATAGAAAAAATATTGCTTTAGCCAGTAAAGAAACGATGGTAGTTGCTGGTGAAATATTAATGAAGGAAGCAAAAATAAGAAATACAAATATTTTGCCTATAGATAGCGAACCTAGTGCAATTTTACAATGTTTAAAGAATGAACAAAAAGATTTGGTAGAAAAAATTATTTTGACTGCATCTGGAGGACCAATTTACAGTTTAACTGAATCCGCATTAAAAACTGTTTCCATTGAAGATGCGTTAAATCATCCCAATTGGAAAATGGGGAAAAAAGTTACTATTGACTCAGCAACCTTAATGAATAAGGGATTAGAAGTAATTGAAGTGAAATGGTTTTTCGATATTCCAACTAATAAGATAGAAATTGTAATTCATCCTCAAAGTTATGTACACTCCATGGTTCAATTTATAGATGGTACTATTTTGGCTCAATTAGGTGAGCATGATATGAAAATTTCGATTCAATTTGCTTTATTTTATCCAAATAGAATTTATAACAACTTTAATCGATTAGATTTAACAAAAGTTAACCAATTAACTTTCAAAAAACCTAATTTTAATAAATTCCCTTGTCTTAAACTTGCCTATCAAGCTATAGACCTTGGAGGAACAATGCCGGCAGTATTAAATGGGGCAAATGAAATTGCGGTTAATGCTTTTTTGAATAATCAGATAAGTTTGCCAGAAATTCCCATAATTATTCAAAATACAATGAAAAATCATAAACCAAAGCTTAATCCAAGTATTAGTGATATTTTAGATGCTGACTACTGGGCTAGACAAAGAGCTTTATATTTGTGTACCAATCAATAATAATTAATTTTGGTGAATAAAATTGTTAACTATAATAGCATTTATTTTCGTATTTAGTATATTGGTTTTTTTTCATGAATTTGGTCATTTTATTGCTGCTAAAACATTCGGGGTAAGGGTATATAAATTTGCCTTTGGTTTCGGACCAAAAATATTTGGATTTATAAAAAATCAAACAGAATATATTATATGTTTAATTCCTCTCGGCGGTTTTGTAAAAATGGCTGGTGAAATAGGACAAGAGGAGGTAAAGGATACATCAGAAAAATTAACAGAAGAACAGAGATTTGATAAGAAATCTTTAGGAATTAGAGCGTTAATTATATCTTTAGGCCCTTTTATGAATATCATTACTTCAATTATTATATTCAGTCTCATTTTTTTTGTTAACGGAATTCCGATTACTAACAATAATGTTTATACAGTTATAAAAAATGGATCTGCTGATCAAGCTGGGATACTTCCGGGAGATAAAATAATTGCTATTAATTCAAAAGAAATAGATAATCCTGATGAAATTGCTAACATTATAAATAAAAGTTCTGGAGAAATTTTAAAACTAACCCTGGACCGAGAGGGGGAAAATATTGATATATTGGTAACCCCACAATATGATGTTAATTATAAAAAAGGATTAATAGGAATTACTTTTGAAATATCAATTAAAAAAATTAATATATTTTATGCTTTTCTTAAAGGCTTAACAATTACTGGAAATATTATTAAATTAATTTTTTCAAATGTAATAGAGATGATTAGCGGGAAAGTACCAATTGAAATAGCTGGACCTTTGGGTATAGCTCAGATGACGGGAGAAGCAGTAAAATTAGGTTTCTTGAATTTGTTATATTTTACTGCAATTTTAAGTATCTTTATAGGATTATTTAATCTTCTTCCTATCCCAGTCCTGGATGGTGGTTATATTATAATTTTAACTATAGAAAAAATAAGGGGTAAGCCTTTGGAGGTTGAAAAAATCAACTTTATGTATTTAGTTGGAATATCTCTAATGATAGTTATTTTTGTAATCGCCACTTACAATGATATTTTAAGGATTTTCGCTAAATAAAAAAATAAGGAAATTAGATAAGATGTATACGAGAAAACAAACTAAAAGCATAAAAGTGGGTAACTTATTAATTGGAGGGAATGCTCCGATTTCAGTTCAATCAATGACCAATACTGATACGAAAAATATACCAGATACAGTATCCCAAATAAAAAGAATGGAAAAAGAAGGTTGTGAGTTAGTAAGAGTGGCAGTTCCAGACCTGGAATCATGTTATTCATTACCTTTAATAAAAAAAGAAATTAATATACCCTTAGTTGCTGATGTTCACTATGATTATAAATTGGCCTTAAAATCTATCGAATTTGGCGTAGATGGATTACGAATAAATCCTGGAAATATTAGAAATTATGAAAAAATTAAATTAATTATAAATTCAGCAAAGAAAAAAAATTTACCTATTAGATTTGGTATAAACTCAGGTTCATTAGATAATGATATACTAAAAAAATATAAAAAAATAACTCCTCAAGCTTTAATGGAAAGTGCTGATAATATGGTCAAGATATTAGAAGAAGTTAACTATCATAATATAATTTTCTCTATTAAATCTACCAACGTAATTGATACTATTGAAGCAAATTATATTTTTGCCTCAAAATACGATTATCCTTTGCATCTAGGCATTACTGAAGCAGGTCCTCCTTTTCAAGGCATTATTAAATCATCTGTTGGGATTGGTTCACTATTATTCCAAGGAATTGGGGATACTATCCGAGTATCACTTACTTGTGATCCAATAGAAGAAATAAAAGTAGGTTATGAAATATTAAAAGCTTTACATCTCAGACAAAGAGGCACAAATTTAATTTCCTGTCCTACTTGTGGAAGATGCAAAGTAGACCTCAATAAAATTATAAAAAAAGTTGAAAGACAGATTTGTAATATTGACCAACCATTAACTATTGCAGTTATGGGTTGCATGGTAAACGGTCCAGGTGAAGCAAGAGAAGCAGATATAGGAATTGCTTATCATGAAAAAACTGGAGTTCTTTTTAAAAAAGGTAAAATATTAGGTAAATTTAGTGAAAAAGTGATAGTAAAAAAATTGATAGAAGAAATAAAAAATATGTCAGATAAGATATAAATTTAATACAATTATTATTATATAATTTTAATTAATATATATTTTTAAACCATTTAATGAGGTGAAATTTTTGATAAACAAGCTTATAGAAGAAATTAAAGAAACCGAAGCTGTTGCTGATAAAATAATCAAAGATGCGGAAGATAAAGCAGCTAAAATTATTAAAGAGGCTCATCGAGAAGCAGATGAATTGATAGAGAAAATTAAAAAACAAACCATTGAAGAAGGAAAAATAATAATAAAAAAAGAAGAAATATTATCAAAAAAGGAAGCAGAAAATATTATCAAAAAAAGCGAAATAGAAAAAGAAGAGATATATAAAAAGGCAATAAAAAAGATGGAAGACACGGTTAAAATAATAGTTAAAGGTGTGGTGGGGGATAATGGCGATATGTAAAGTAAAAAAAGTTAATCTCTTCACTCATATCGAATTAAAAGATAAGGTTATTTTAGAACTTCAAAAAGCAGGATGTATTCAAATAACGGATGTTACAACTAAATTAGCAACCTCAGATTTATTAACTTATAAAAAAATAAAGGCTACAGAGATTGATTCTGCATTGGTAGAAGTAAAATATTGTATAGATTACCTTTCTGATTTTAAAGATATTTCTAAAAAATCTGGTAAATCTATAGATCCTTTAAAAGATATATACGATTATAAAAAATTGGCTTTTTTATTTTCTAATTTTGATTCTAAAAATATTTATAGAAAATGTAAAGAACTAGATGGAACCCTAAAAGAACTAAAAAATAGAGAAAACTATCTTAAAAATCTACAAGAACACCTGGAAGAATGGAAAGAATTAGATATAAAAATAGAGGATTTAGAAGGAACAAAAAATACCAAACTTATTTTAGGTAAAATCCCTTTAAAAAATTATATTTTTTGTTTAGAAGAAATAAAAAAAATAGGACAAGAAATTGAAATAAAAAAAATTGATAAAAATAATAAACAGTATAAAATGATAATTATTTCAATTTCCGAACATTGTCATTTTATTAATAAAATCTTAAATAAATACAATTTTGAATATTTTAATTTTCCCTTGGAATTCAGTGGAACTCCAAAAAATATTTTAAGAGACATTTCTGAGGAATTAAAAAGTATTGAGAAAAAAAGAGAGGATATTTTTGATATAAGTAAAAAGATATATAGAGAAAATTTATCATTGTACCTTGCTTTCGATTATTTAAATATTTGTAAAAGTAGAAAAGATATAGAAATATACTTAAAACAGACCCAAAAAGTAATAATTATTGAAGGATGGATATTAGAAAAAGATATCAATAAACTAAAAAAGCAATTATTTGAAGAAAATAAAGAGTTGGAAATGATTTTTAGCAACCCTAAGGAAAATGATAATATACCAGTTGCATTAATTAATAATAAATTTATACAACCTTTTGAATCAATTACAGAGTTATATGGTATCCCTCAATATAAAGAATTTGATCCTACCCCTTTATTTGCTCCCTTTTATTTTATTTTCTTTGGAATATGTTTATCCGATGCCGGTTATGGTTTAATTATGGCTGTTTTATGTTATTTTGCTTTATTAAAGTTCAAATTTAAAGGGACAACTAAAAAATTTATAAAATTATTTTTCTTATGCGGATTATCTACTTTGATTATTGGAGCAATCATGGGTAGTTGGATGGGTGATGCACTTAATTATCTTCCCCCAAATATTTTGTTTCTAAAAACTTTTTTAATCGATAAATTATCCTTGCTTGATCCTATAAAAAATCCTATGCCTTTATTGTTAATATCTCTATCTTTGGGAGTAATTCAAATTTATACTGGATTTATTATTAAATTAATCGCAAATATTAAAGAAAGTAAAATGAAAATAGGTTTAATGGATCAAGGCTCGTGGTTATTATTAATTTCTGGCCTACTTTTATATATAATTGCAAATACTATTACTTGCCCCGTGGGTTTTAAAATATTTACAAAATATTTAACTATAACCGGAGTATTGTCTGTAGTTATTACCCAAGGAAGGTCAAATAAAAATATTATATTAAAGATTGCTGTTGGGATTATAAGTTTATATAATCTTATAGGATATATTAGTGATATTCTATCTTATTCACGATTATTTGCTTTAGGATTATCAACTGCAGTTTTAGCAGTAGTAATAAATACTTCAGTATTATTTTTTAAGGAGGTGCCATTTATTGGTATTATTTTGGTAACTTTAGTTTTTTTAGCGGCACATTTATTTAATATGGTACTGGGTGTTATGGGTGCATTTGTTCATTCAACGCGTTTACAGTATGTAGAATTTTTTACTAAATTCTATAAAGGAGGAGGATCTCCTTTTAAACCTTT
>NZ_PFKO01000030.1:0-4961 GCF_002784285.1 Candidatus Infernicultor aquiphilus | reverse complement strand
CAGCTGCATTGGCATCATTCTCCAAAACAATTTTCATATCAAATTCATCTTCCAATATTTTTCTTAAAGGAACATCTCTCCACCCCGGTAGATTGGGAGCAAAATCGATAATCCCTCTTTTAATATCGAGAGGACCAGGTGCTCCAATTCCTATTCCTATTATACCGTCAGGAGCTATCGTGGATTGAAATTGAACAATATTTTTATGGATAGTCTCTATTATTCTTTTAATAGTAGCTTCTCTGCCCCTTTCAGCTAAAGTTCTAACTTTAAGATAACTCAATATCTCTCCCTGATTATTTATTATTGCACTGACAATATTTGTTCCTCCTAAATCAACACCGATAGCATATTCTTTATTTATATTGATGAATTCTTCTTTATTTTTATTAAAAATATCAGTAGTATTTATATTTTTCTTCATTAATTTCCTTTTTTTTACTTATCTATTAACTTTTTTTAAGTAATTTTGAAATTCTTATTTTAATTGTTTTCTAAAAAATACCAATCTAAAAATTATAATCTTTTAGTTATTTCAAAACGTACCCTATTTAAATATTTATCCTTTTTTCCTTTTATTATCGTAGTTAATATTATTTTTTCTGCCTCATTTTTTAAATATTTTTTATTTTTCTTTAATCATAGCACCGTTTTTTTATTTTTTATACTCCTTTTTAAAAATTATTTATAATTTACTTCTCTATCTGTCTTTCTCCTAAACTTTTGGAGGAATAATCACTTGGGGTTTTAATACTATTTTCTTTTTCCTTTCTTTTTGTTTACTCTTCCTTTAAGGAGATGCCATTTAACTTCTCATAAAATAGAGCTAAGCTACCATGATCTAAGTCAGTATGACCTTCAGCCATTAGGGTCTGCATCATTTCCATCACCTGGGCACAAAGAGGCATGGCTGTATGTAATTCTCGGCTTGTTGCTAGGACATTGTTTAAATCTTTGACATGTAATCCTATTCTGAAGCCCGGGTTAAATCTACCTTGGAACATCCTGGGTCCTTTATCGGTTAGACATTGACTTCCAGCTAGACCACCTTTTATAGCTTCAAAAATTCGTTGGGGATTCACTCCCGCTTTCTTACCTAAGATTAAGGCCTCTGCAACTGCAGCAATATTAATCGCTACTATGGTCTGATTGACTAACTTAGTTATCTGCCCGGCTCCGATATCACCCACTAAGATAGGTTTACCCATAGCTTCTAAAATAGCCTTACACTGCTTAAAAACTTCCTCTTTTCCTCCAACCATAATAGCCAGAGTACCGGACTGTGCTTTTTCTTGTCCTCCACTGACTGGGGCATCAAGCATATCAACACCTTTTTTCTCTAGTTCTTTCGCTACTTTCTGGGATACTAGGGGAGCAATAGAGCTCATATCGATTAAGGTTTGACTCCTTTTTACTCCCTCGATTACTCCATCTTTACCTAATACTGCTTTTTCCACCTCTGGCGAATTAGGTAACATGGTGATGATAATATCACTTTGGGAGGCTACTTCTTTACAAGAAGAAGCACTTTTTGCATTATAGTCTACCATTTCCTCTAAAGCTTTATGGTTTATATCATAAACTACTAAGGGATAACCGGCATCGATTAAATTTTTAGCCATTGGTTTACCCATTATTCCTGTTCCAATAAAACCTAATTTTTTCATCTAATTTGCTCCTTTAGATACTTTTTAATATGATTTATATAATTTTATAAGTATTATTCATTTTTCGGCATCCCTGATTCAATGCTGCTTTAATCAACTGACCAGTTCCATAAGTGGTAGTTATTAATGGATTCCTTTTATTCTCTGGAACTAAAGTTAACCCTGAGGCAGCAGCCATCTCAATAACAGCAGTCTTCTTATCTCCCAAAATACCGGTGTAAAGACTAACTTTACTGATGAAGAAAAAACAGAGAACTCCTGGTGGTCATCTATAACCCTAAAAGTTGCTAGTAAATATTATATGGTTTTTCTTGTTTTCTTAGGGGATTGGTTCTAATTTTATACTTGTATTTTTCCCCCCTAAGATGGCCCTATCATTCGCTCTGGTAACCAGGTAATAATCTGAGGAAATATAGTACATAGTATTAGGGCGATCATTATTATAATAATAAAGGGGATTACTCCTTTTATTATGTCGCTCATAGTGACGCCAAGCTCTGGAGGAGCAGTACCCCGGCAAACAAAGATAGACATCGCCATAGGTGGTGTCATAAAGGCCATTTGTAAGTCGACACAAATCATCATCGCAGCCCATAAAGGATCAAATCCTAATTTTACGAAAATAGGTGAAAAAATGGGGACAACAATAAAGACAATTCCAATCCACTCAATGAACATTCCTAAAACAAAAACAATAAACATTATCATTAAAAAAGCTCCCCACTTTCCACCGGGAACAGCCATAATTAAATTAGTTACTACTTCTCCACAGCCAGCACTCATAAATATACCGACAAAGGCATAACTTAAACCAGCAATCAGAAGAACGAAAGCACTTACTCGAAGCACTTCTATTGCGCTATGTTTGATCAAACTCCAAGTAAATTTTCGATAAACGATGGCCAATATCACAACTGCAAAGCTTCCCATGGCAGCTGCTTCAGTTGGGGGAGCTATACCCGTGTAAATTGTTCCCAGGACTGCTAAAATGATTAATAGGGTCGGAGCTATAGCTTTAAACAGTTTTATCAATTTTTTTATTGAAGATATTTTATGCCTTTCCTCCTCGGGGATAGGTGGTCCTAACTTGGGATTTAGATAACAACGGACGGTTATATAGATATTATATAAAACTGATAGGAGAAGACCAGGAAAGATAGCTCCCATAAACATCTTTCCTACAGATACTCCTGCTTGAGGACCATAAACAACTATCATAATACTAGGAGGAATAAGTATTCCGAGAGTACCAGCAGCAATAACAGATCCCGTAGCTAAGGATTTATCATAACCTCTCTTTATCATTGGTCCTAATGCAATAAGAGTTAACAATGTAACAGAAGCAGTAATTGTCCCTAAACACGCAGCAAGGATAGTCCCCGCAATGACAGTAACCACTGCTAATCCTCCCTTAAATCCACTCAACCATTCATACAAAGCATCGTAAAGTTTCTCAGCTATTCCAGAATGTTGGAGTATAACTCCCATAAAGGTAAAAAGTGGAACGGCAAGATAAGGATAGTTTAATGACAACTCAAAAAGACGAGTATATAATATATGAATCGTGATATTCCCCCCAAACACTAATAAACCAGTTAGGAATGCTACGCTACCTAACACGAAGGCCATGGGGAAACCGGTCATGGCAAAAACAAGTACACCTCCAAACATTATAATGGTAAGTATTTCTGGACTCAATTCAATCAATTGGTTCACCCCTTATAACAAAATATAGATCGCGAATAAAATTAGCTATACCTTGAAGTAATAGGAACAATATCCCTAGAGCAAAAACAGTTCTATACGGGGCGGCAGGAGGATACCAGAAAGTGGAGATCATGGTCTCATTAATTCTCCAAGCTCTTATCGCCCAGGTAATGGAAATTTTCAGTAATGCTCCCATTAATGGAAAAAAGAGAATTATAGAAAAGATAATGTTTGTTAATGCTTTATTCCTTTTAGAAAAATTATTATAAAATACATCTACTCTGGTATGGTAATTATGCAAATAATCATATGGCCATCCCATGACATACATCACCCCACCAGCCATGCACAATGTATCATAAGCCCAGATGGTAGGCGCATTAAAGAAGTGTCTCATAATAGTATCATATGCGCCTACCAGGACAAGGAGCCAGGCAAACCATTTTGCCCAAGATACTGCTAATATACTTATAAAGTCAATACCTCTAAGTAATTTTTTCAAAATTGCCATATAATTTCTAACTCCTTGTTAATTCTTTTTTATTTCTTTGAGTAAGCCTCCCAATAGTTGGTCATAGATTCCAGGATCTCGTTATATATTGGATCTTCTTTGGCAGCTTTTTCCGCGTAATACTTTTTTGCTACCTCTGAGAGACCAGTTTCTACTTCTGTGGGGAGCCGATAAACTTCGCAGCCATAGTTCTTAAATTCATCAATGGCCTTGATAGATTTATAGACCAGATATTCATGCTGCGCCTGTGTCCATTTATCGATCTCATCCTGCACCAGCTGCTTAAGATCATCGGGAAGTTTTTCCCAGGACTTTTTGTTGACAAAGAAACATTGAGGATCACTGGGAGCTCGGCTAGGAGACAGGACGACATATTTAGCAATTTCATTAAAATGCATATCCCAGTTTGAAGCTAAAGTTGAGTATTCAAAGGCATCAATTGTACCTCTTTGCATAGCCTCATAAAGCTCTCCGCCAGGTAAGAATACGACTGAAGCACCCATCTTATTCAAAATCTCTCCACCATCACCGGAAGCACGTATTTTCAGACCTTTAATATCATCCACAGTTCTTATAGCAACTTTGGAGTGGAGAAATACCTCCTCAGGTAGGGGAGACAGTGCTCCTGGGAAGGTCATGACATTATAACCTTCCATCATCTTATTCATCAATTCTGCCCCACCGCTATAGTTAAACCAGGTCCGCAAAGCTTCTCCAGGAAGCCCGCCCGGTCTGGAACTGATAAGACCAGCAGCTTTCCACTTATCCAGGTTGTACATAGGACAGGTATAACACATATCTAAAACTCCATCGTTCACAGCATCAAGTTCTTTAGTTGCCGGTACAACAGAACCACCAACGAATGGTTTAATAATTAAACGGCCACCACTTGCCTTGGTGATGGCGTTACAGCATAGGTCGTGGTAGATCTGTGATGGGTCTGTAGCAGGGCCATGACCTGAGGACTTCCATATAATCGGTTCTGCAGCAGCAGAGTACCCAGAAATTATTAAACCTGTAATCGCAATTGCTGTAATTAACAGTACAAGCCATTTTTTTTGTAAAGTAGACATTTT
>NZ_PFKO01000037.1:1246-4995 GCF_002784285.1 Candidatus Infernicultor aquiphilus | reverse complement strand
TTTAATTTTTATTTGTTTAAACCCTATCTTCTCTCCATCATTTCTGGACAAAAATAACTTTTTAACTATATCAAATTGCTTGCCATCCCAATGTAAATAAAAACTAATTTTCTTTTTAGTTATTTGTTCAAAAATATTCAGATTAAATACATTAGCTTGAATTGCCCTTAATTCTAAAAAATACCTTTTTTCTTCAGGCAATTTCTTCAAAACTTTCTCCTGATTTTTTATAAACTGCTCAGAAATATTATATTTTTTCAATTCTTCTAAAGTAAGTTGTTTAATAGGAATCTTTAATCCACTGAATCTTTTTAAATCCATATCATGAATTACGACTAATTCTTCATCTTTAGTAAGATGTACATCCAACTCTACTCCATCTATCCCTAACTCAATTGCTTTTTTAAAACCAGAAAGGCTATTTTCAGGAGCAATTCCCTTCGCTCCTCTATGTCCAATAATAAGAGGTAACTTCATATTTTCTCCTTTAAAAAACTATCTTAATAAAATTAAAAATAATGAATCCCTAAACAATTTTTTAAATTAACTTTTCACTATCCAAAAAAATGGTAACTGGACCATCATTAAAAATTTTTACTAACATCATCGCTTGGAATTGCCCAGTTTCTACCTTAAGATTATAATTTTTTATACATCTTACAAAATATTCATATAATTTTACTGCTTTATCAGGAAGAGCAGCAGAAATAAAACTAGGACGCCTCCCCTTTTTGCAATCTCCATATAAGGTAAATTGCGATATAACTAAAATTTGACCATTTATATTTTTCAAAGAAAGATTCATCTTTCCTTCTTTATCTTCAAATATTCGTAAATTTATTATCTTTCCAGCAATATATTCCGCATCCTTTTCGGTATCATTCTGACCAACTCCCAAAAGAACTACCAAGCCTTGTTCTATCTTTCCTATTTCTTTTTCTTTAATCTCTACCGATCCCTCTTTTACCCTTTGTACCACTGCTCTCATTATTTACTCCTCCAGATAAAAAATTCTTTTTCTTATTCCATTAATATTAAAACGTTTTTGCTCTTTTCACCGTTAATACACTTTTTACTTTTTTTATTTTCTTAATTATTTCTTTAAGTTGATCAAGATTATTAATAGAAAGAGCTATATCTATATTAGCAATATTATTTTTATTAGTTACTGCATGTATAGCACTGACTGAAATCTTAAGCTTAGAAAAAACTAACATAATATCAGCTACTAAATTTGATCGGTCACCAGCTATTATCTTTATTTTTACTGGATAAAACAATTCTTCTGTCTTTATCCATTCAACCTTAACTAATCGATCTTTTTCGGCGGAAATAAAATCAATATTAGAACAATCTATTTTATGTACAGATACACCTCTTCCTCTAGTGATATACCCAATTATTTCGTCACCAGGAACAGGATTGCAACACCGAGCAAATTTTATCATAACATCATTAATTCCTTGCACTCTAATACCTTGATCGATTTGTTTTTTTACTTTTACCGTAGGGAGAACTTGAGGGATTTTTTCTTGAGGGATTATTTTAGATAAAACCTGAAAGGGGGTCAATTTTCCATATCCAATATTCTCAAACATTGTCTCTAATTCTAAAAAACCTAATTCAATACTAGCGTTTTTTAATTTTTTAGTAAGTTCGGATGAAGGTTCAATTCGACATTTTTCCATTTCTTTTTCAAAAAGTTCTCTGCCTTTTTGAATATTTTCTTCCCTCATCTCCTTTTTAAACCAGATCCTGATTTTATTTTTTGCCCCTGATGTCTTAACTAATTTTAACCAATCTCTACTGGGACCTCGGCCTAACTTTGAAGTTAATATCTCCACAATGTCTCCACTCTTTAATTTATAATCTAAAGGCACTATCTTCTTATTAACTTTAGCCCCTACACAACTATGGCCAACATCTGTATGTATAATATAAGCAAAATCTATAGGGGTAGAACCCGAAGGCAATATCTTTACATCCCCTTTAGGAGTAAAAGTAAAAACTTCATCCTGGAAAAGACCAATTTTTAAGCTCTCCATAAATTCCTTGGGATCTTTTAAATCTTTCTGCCATTCTAATATCTGTCTTAACCAGGAAAGCCTTTCTTCTAATTTTTTATCTTTTTTTAAATCAATCTTTTCTTTATATTTCCAATGAGCGGCTATTCCGTATTCAGCAGTTTTATGCATCTCCCAAGTTCGAATTTGTATTTCTAAAGGTTCACCTTGAGATGTAACTACTGTAGTATGTAAAGATTGATACATATTTGATTTAGGCATAGCAATATAGTCTTTAAATCGACCTGGCATAGGTTTCCAAATTGAATGCAATAATCCCAATATAGCATAACAATCTTTAACAGAATTGCAGATTATTCTAATGGCTATTAAATCATATATCTGGAAAAAATCTTTTTCTCTCTCTTTCATCTTTGTGTAAATACTATAGATGTTTTTTGGTCGACCGTGAATTTCTGCTTCTATCTTTACCTTTTGTAATTCTTTTTTTATAGTCTCTTTTATTGATTCAACATACTTTTCTCTTTCTAATCGATTTTTAGCAATTCTATTAACTATTGCCTTATATTTCATTGGCTCTAAATAACTCAAAGAAAGGTCTTCTAATTCCCACTGAATCCTGGAAATACCTAATCTATTAGCTATAGGAACATATATTTCTAAAGTTTCCCGGGATACCCTTAACCTCTTAAAAGGGGGTATATATTGCAATGTTCTCATATTATTTAAACGATCTGCTAATTTTATCAGAATAACTCTTACATCTTCAGCCATGGCTAAAAACATTTTACGAAAATTTTCAGCTTGTTGTTCTTCCTGGGTTTTAAAAGAAATTCTACTTAATTTAGTAACCCCATTTACTAACATAGCTATCTCTTCACCAAATTCTTCTTTAACTTTAGATAATTGGGTGTTAGTATCCTCTATTACATCATGCAGGATTCCACCTGTAATGGTAATCACATCAAGTTCCAAATCTGCTAATATTTTAGCCACCTCTAAAAGATGTAAGATATAGGGTTCCCCTGAATATCTATTTTGATTTTCGTGGGCTTTTGCGGCATATTTGTAAGCATTTTTTATTAAGCTTAGATCAGCTTGGGGAGCATATTGAGGTATTCTTTTTAAAATATATCTTGCTAAAGTATATTGAGAAATAATTTACACCTTCTTTATTAGTCGATAGTAAATAGTGAATAGTCGTTAGTTAAAATACAAGAAGTAAGATGTAAGATGCAAGTATGTTTAATTAACCAATTTTCCAATTGACCAATTTACCAATTTACTAGTCGATAGTGAGTAGTGTCATTAGTTTTTAGTATTAAATGCAAGTTTTTAGTTCATAGGATACGAGATACGATATTGATAATTTAATCATATTGAACTAAAGAAAAAATATGGTATCCTTCTAATTTCTTTCGGGGATTTAAAAATTCAAGTTCAATTATAAATGATGCACCGATAACTTTTCCTCCTAATTTTTCAATCAGTTTAAACACAGCGGCTGTGGTACCACCAGTAGCTAAAAGATCATCAACTACCATAACTTTATCTCCATTATTGATAGCATCTTTATGCATTTCCAGTATATTCTCTCCATATTCTAACTGGTAAGATACTCTCTCCACTTCACTTGGAAGTTTTCCCGGTTTTCTAATGGGTAGAAATCCAACCCCTAATTGATAAGCTACTGGAGCACCTATAATAAAACCACGAGCTTCCATT
>NZ_PFKO01000037.1:0-1228 GCF_002784285.1 Candidatus Infernicultor aquiphilus | reverse complement strand
TGATATTTACTACAGTACTTAGTTATTTCATCAATGCTATATTTAAAAGCTTCTTTATCTTTTAACAGTGTGGTAATATCTTTAAATTGAATGCCTTTTACGGGAAAGTCTGGAATATTTCTAATTTTCTCTTTTAAATCTATCACTTTTTATCTGCCTCCTAAAAAATAGCTTTTATACCTTTTATATTTAATTGAATATTTTCTGACCCATTCCATTTATTTAATTCGATATTAAAGGCTAAGTCTACTACCTTACTTTCAGAAAATATTTGGCTTCCCATTTTGCTTAGTCCAAATCCAATTCCTTCTAATATTTTGTTCTCTTCCTTAATTTTTAGTTTAAGGTGCTCTCTACTTTGACCAACCAACTGCCAATCGTATATCATGTTTTTAAAACTGCAAAATACAGGTTGAGGATTTCCTGACCCAAATGGTTCCAAAACATTGATATCTTTAATTAAGTTAAAATTAATATCACTTAATGAAATTTGGGCGTCTACTTCTAATTCTGGATTTAGATCATCTTCGTTAATAAATTCTTGAGCAATTTTATTTATCCTTGACTTAAACTCAGGAATTTTATTGTACTCTATGGTGATACCCGCAGCTAACTGATGACCACCAAAGTTTATCAAAATATCTTTACATAATTCTAGAGCTTTATATAAATGAAAACCTTTGATACTCCTTCCTGACCCTTTTCCTATTCCATCTTTTTTAGAAATAATAATTATAGGACGATTTAATTCATCTACTAATCTAGAGGCTATTATACCAATTACCCCTTGATTCCAATCCTCTGAAGCAAGAACTAATACCTTATTATCTTCATCTTCTACTTGTTTAAAAGCAAATTCCCTAGCTTCCCTTAATATATTATCTCCAACATCCTGTCGGTATTTGTTTATTTCACTTAATTTTCGGGATAAATATTTAGCTTTAGATTCAGAATCAGTTAGTAGTAATTCTAAAGCCAATTTGGGATCATCCAACCTCCCTGCTGCATTTATTCGGGGAGCAAGAGCAAAATTAACTTCTTTGGTACCCAAATTGCCATAATCTACTCCACTCTCCACTATTAATGCTTTTAAACCTTCTTTATCAGTTTGATTAAGTACCTTTAATCCACACTTAATTAAAATACGATTTTCATCAATAAAGGGGACAGAATCAGCAATTGACCCTAACGCTACATAATCAAGCAGATTTCGTAAATCATCCTGATT
>NZ_PFKO01000169.1:0-4924 GCF_002784285.1 Candidatus Infernicultor aquiphilus | reverse complement strand
TCCTCTACTCCTCCCTTAATCAATTGCCAATAGTTTGCCTTTCTTAAATCAAGGCTTAGCCCGCTCTTATTTTGCCAGGAAATTGGTTCACCATTATATTTGTCTTCATTTAACCAATAATCATCAATTTTATTTTGCTCTTTAATGTTATAACAACAGGGACCAATGGAAGGAAAAATGGCAGTTAAGCAGGAACGGGGGGTTGTCCCGAAGATGGTTTTCATCTTAAACAATGTTTTTAAGGTTAATTCCAATTCTGTTCCCTTTCTTCCACTATGAATTAACCCAATAACCTTTTTAATAGGATCTAAAATAAAAATAGGTACACAATCAGCATAACACATTAAAAGTGGTATTTCAGGGAGGTTAGTAATTAAAGCATCGCTTTCCTTAATCGCCTCAGAAGGTGTAAAAGCTCCTTTGCCTTTATCTTCTTCTTTTACGACAGTTATTTTGTCTTTATGTACCTGCTGGGCAGAGGTCATACTTCGGTAGTTAATATTCAAAATATCTGAAATTATTTTTCTATTTTCTAAAACACAATTTTCTTTATCCTTTACCTGGTAGGATAGGTTAAGGCTATTAAAAGGAGATTTACTTACTCCACCTAATCTCGTGCTAAAAGCATTTACTACTAAGTTGGCATTATCTAATTCTCTACATTGGAAATACTTTATTGGTCCAAGTTCTTTTAATTCAAAATCTTGGTTCAAATTATATCTTCTTTTTAATAATATTTTTTAATATTTATATAGTCAGTCCTACGGGCAGACACAAGGTCTGCCCCTACTACTTTTACTATTCACAAACGATTATTTAATTGGTAAATTGGCGAATTGGTAAATTGGTAAATTGGCCAACTTATCTAGAATAACAATTGGGAATGTATCTTTTAACTTTTTCCACAAATTCTTGTATCTTTTCAACCGAATAAGGCTTTATTTTTTGGAAAGAAGGGTTAAGGGTCCTCTCTAAAGGAGAGAAATTCTGTAAAACATATTTTTTTGCTCCTGAAATATATTTAGCAATTTCTATTATGTTTTCTTCTGTATGTAATACAGGTACTACAGTAGTTCGAAATTCATAATCTATTCCAGAGTTCATAATTAAGGTAATACTATCCTTTACTCTCTCTAATAATATTTTGTCTTTAATACCAGCTGCCTTAGAATAGCAATCAAAGTCTAAGGATGATTTAATATCCATGGCAATATAATCTATTAATCTAAGCTTTAAAAGATCTTCTAATAATTTTGGATTAGTACCGTTAGTATCCAGTTTAATTAGAAAACCTTTATTCTTGATTTCTTTAAAATAGGAAGGTAAATCAGCATATAGGGTAGGTTCTCCTCCGCTCATACATATACCATCGATAAACTCTTTTCTCTCTAAGAGAAATTTATTTATTTCTTCCAAAGGTATATTTTTAAAATGGTCTGGATATAAAATTAAATCACAATTATAACAAAAAGGACACCGAAAATTGCATCTGGGGAGATATAAAGTAGAAACAATTTTTCCCTCCCAATCAATTAAGGAGGTTTCGATCATCTTCTTTATAGCAATCTTCAAATTGCAGCTTCCTCTCTAATCTCCTCTAAATTAGGGGTCTTGCCTCTCCATATTTTGATCTCATTCTCATCATTATCCACCATGGCCATAGAAGGCGTAGACACAATATTATAATAACTTGCTTCCGCCAAACCATCAACCGTGCTTACATCAAAATATTGTACGGTCATCTCTTTTTCCAATTGTTTTCCAATATGATTAGCTTTTGGACAATTAGGACAATTTTTTTGCCAGAATATTTTTATTTTCATTATACTTTTACTCTTTTCTAAATATATTTTATAGGAATTCCCTTTTCCTGTAGGGGTTCGATTCCTGTCTGCGTGCGTACCTGTCTGCGTGCGTACCTGTCTGCGTGCGTACACGCACAGGCAGGCACGCACAGGCAGGCATCGAACCCGCAAGAAGAACGGGTCGGATAAATCCGACCCCTACTTTAAAAAGCAATGCTTTATACAGAAAAATGTTTTAAGTTTTAAACTAACGACTAACGACTATTCACTAACGACTATTTTATAGTTTCCGGAATGTCGATCTTTTAACTCTCCGATTTTATTTTTATTCCAATTAGTTATCTTACTATAATACCCTACTATCCTGGTTACTCCGTATACATCTTTACTTCCACAATAATTACAATTTTCGGTCAATCCTCTACTTACTTTATTACATAAATTACATATAGTAAATTCAGGTGAAATAGTAAGTTGAGAACACTGCGTGTTTTCCCAAACTTTTTTTATTAAATTATAGATACTCTCGGGCGAAGGTAGATTTTCTCCTACAAAGGCGTGAATTATTGCCCCACTTTTTATTAAAGGGTGAAACTTACTTTGTTTGACTATTCGAGTAATTAAATCTAGAGGTGCTGAAGCTGCAAAATGGATACTATTAGTGTAATAAACTTCATCTTTTTCAGGATCTCCCTTTATAACTTTTTTACTATCCGGAAATTCTTGTAGATCGATTTTAGCCAATCTTCCCGCTGCACTTTCCGCCGGGGATTCTTCTAAGGATAACTTTAAATTAAACTTTTCGCTATATTCTTCACATTTTAAACTCATAAAAGATACAATTTTTAATCCTAATTTATAAGCCTTTTCACTTTCGTGTAACTGATCTCCAGAAATATATTGCACTGCTTCATTTAAACCTATTAATCCTATTAAATAGGTACCTTGATCTAAATCTACATAAGGTTTACCATCTTCCGCTATTTTACCTATTTCCCACAAGGCTCCATCTGAATTTACCATCATCATCTTTAAAAATTTTTTCTTCTGTAAATGTGCTTGAATGGCTAAGTGTAGGGCTTGATCAATTTTTTCAAAAAATAATTCTATATTTTCCATCTTACTATAATTAAAAGAGGAGTCGGAAATTCCCCTATTGGAAAAAGCTCTATAGGCACACTGGGGCAGATTGATGGTAACATTTTGTATTCCGGCAAACCTTAATTTTTCTGGATGGGTTATCATTTCTTGATCAGTTATTCTCGTTCTTAATCGACAACAGGAGGCTAAACTTATATCATCTCGATCAAAAATAAAATAGGGCGAACCATTTTCAGAGGCTACTTCACAAGCATATTCTAATAATTTTTTCTGTTCAGGATCTTCGAAAGATCTATTATTAATATGTAAATCCATTTTAGGAAAGGCAAAGACTTTTTTATTACAATCTCCTTCTTTCCAAACTTCCATTAGAGCTTTTAAAAATAATTGAGATTCTATTTCGTATTCTCCGTAATTTTTCCCGGTATATTCTCCTCCAGGGCCGATAGCAGGTACTTTCTTAAGATAATCTGGAACACCTAAATGGACATTAAAATCAAGAAAAAGGCTATTATGAGCAAGGAGACCATCGGTAGTTAGAAAGTTTTCGTATTTTTCTACAGAAATATCATATACATATCTATCTTGCTCTTTTATTTCTTTCTGATCAATTACTTCTACAGGTAATAAATTACTTGCTTTATATAATATACTTTTTAGATTTTTAAGCCTTTTTATCTGTTTCTTAATAATATTTTTTGCTAAAATTTGCTGAGGAAAAGAGTTAATGTTTCTTATATCAAAATACATTGATGAAGAGTTCAAATCACTATGGGGTTGAACATTATCAAAAATAAAAAGTTTTTTAAATAATAAAGGAATTTCTTCTTTACCAACTCCCTCCACAGAAGGATTTGGCAAACCGATTAGACTATTATTTACCCTTCTTTTTATTTTATCAATCCATTGCACAGAAAGAGGATAAGATTTTAAAGAAATTTTAGCTCCAAAGATTTTTTTAATCAGAGGTTTCAATTGGTTATAATCGTATCTACGCTGGTCATATTGTTTATAAGAAGGTTTATTTTTAAACCTTTCTAAACATTTTTTTCTTTCTTCTTCTTTTCTTTCTAAAGAAAAATAAACTTTATCAAAAGAGTTTATCCCAAGCGTAAGTACATATTGTAAATGGGTTTTCTTTACTTCATTACCCTTAATAATAATTTTTTCTTTGCTCCGGTCTTTATCCTTTATTGTTGGTAAGCATCCAATCTTAGTAAAAACTAACCAGAGATGAGATTTTAATGTTTCTGAAATTGTACTACATCCAATTTTATTTTTATTTTCTATATATCCATCACCGGAAAGATATCCGGCAAGAAACGCTTTTATAATTTCATCCTTTCCAAAAAGAATAAAATCAGGAATTTTTTTATTAATTGCTCCATTCCCGCACAATTTCTTAAACAAAGAACTATATAAACTACCAGAAAATCTTACCCCTTTCTGTAAAATAGTAACTGTGGTTTCATCTACAAAAATTGTTTTTACTAAATGAGCAATATTTTCTTTTTCCTGGTCATCCCGACAAGAAATAAATACAGAAGTTGGGGTACAATTACCTTCGGCTACATAATATCCTAATAAAGTAGCAAACTCTTTAGTTAGGGGAATATATATTTTTAATTTGTTATGATAATGAGAATTACATCTTAAATCGATATATTCATCGTTTATTTTTACATATAAATCTTCTGACAGATAATCGGTAACATCAACATTTTTTTTATTATCATAAATTGGAAAGGAGGATAAAGATAAAATATTTTCTGGATTCTGGCTTGGCTTTATTTCAATAATTTCTCCATTTTCATTAAGCGTAAATAAAGAATGGTCATCGGTAACACATATTTTTCCTCCTAAACCTGTTTTTATTTCTACAAGTTTATTTTTTCTTTGGTGTCTAATTGCTTGATATATTTTCCCTAATACTGGTTTTCCTGTTAGCCGATCTATACTTATTGTAAAGTACCTGTCTCTATCTTTATCTTTATTGAAATTATGATAAAATCGTTCAA
>NZ_PFKO01000344.1:5108-19479 GCF_002784285.1 Candidatus Infernicultor aquiphilus | reverse complement strand
TCTTTTTTTACCTACCCTTATACCCATCCAATCACCGACAAAAGCAATCAATCCACTTAATATAATAAGAGTGGAAATTAAAATAAAACTGTACATGCCTTTTAATTCTCCAATCTACCAATTGGCCAATTAACCAATTCTCCGATTAGTATATGAGGGCGTATGCAATACCCCCCTACAATTATTAAAGCTACCTGTCTGCGTGCAACGCACAGGCAGAAAAGCGAAAAGCCATAATTCAAAGCTCAAAACTTTTTCTATAAATTTTTAAATTTTGAGTTATGGCTTTGCGTTTTACGCTTTTCGTTTTTCATTATATACTAGTTTACAGATTAAATCTCTCCCCCAGATAGATTTTTCGGGTTATTTCACAATTAGCTACCTGCTGGGGGGTTCCTGAAGTCAATATTTTCCCATTATGCATAATATAAGCTCTATCAGTAATTTTCAGAGTTTCCCTTACATTATGATCAGTAACTAATATTCCCAATCCTTTTTCTTTAAGATATCTTATTATTTCCTGGATATCATAAACTGCAATAGGATCTACTCCGGTAAAAGGTTCATCAAGTAACATAAAAGAAGGTGAACTAGCTAAAGTCCGGGCTATTTCTACCCGACGTCTCTCACCTCCGGAAAGCATATATCCTTTGTAATCAGCTAAATGAGCTATCTCTAACTCATCTAATAAAGAATAACACCTTTCTCTCTGTTTATCTCTTTTAAACCCTAAAGACTCTAAAATTAATAATATATTTTCTTCTACAGTAAGTTTACGAAAAATCGAAGGTTCTTGAGCTAAATATCCTAATCCCATTCGAGATCTTTGATACATAGGCATTTTGGTAATTTCTTTACCATTAAAAGATACTTTTCCTTTGTCTGGATTTATTAGACCCACTACGATATAAAAGGTGGTAGTCTTTCCGGCACCATTTGGCCCTAAAAGACCTACCACCTCTCCTTGATTAATATCCAGGCTCACTTCGTCTACTACTCGTCTTTTACGATAAATCTTTATTAACTTCTCTGCCCTTATTCCTTGCACAAAATTCTCCTTTAATTAGTCGTTAGTGATTTGTATAAAGTATTGTTTTTAATGTAGGGGTTGAATTTATTCAACCCGAGTTTTGCGGGCTTGATAAATCAAGCCCCTACCTCACACAATAGACAGGCGAGACGCCTGTCCTACGGGCAGACACAAGGTCTGCCCCTACACTACACTCGTCTCCTGACTCCTGAATTCTGGTTCCTGACGCCTGTCCTACGGTTTTATATCAATCTTTAGGGGCGTATGCAATACGCCCCTACTTGCATCCCATTACTCATTACTTATTACTCATCACTCATCACTTTATCCACTAACGACTATTCACTAGCGACTAATATTTACCGCAGTAAACATCAATTCAGCTTTCGCTACCAGATTACCATCTACATAGGCTTCTGCTTTGGCTTTAGCAACTCCTCTTAACATCTTCAAAATTTCTACTTTAATTATTAATTGATCTCCGGGATAAACTGGTTTTTTAAATCTAGCCTTATCGATAGCGGCAAATAAGGGAATCTTACCCTTATTTTCTTCTTTAGAGAAGATCAAAACTCCACCAGTCTGAGCCATAGCTTCAATTATAAGTACACCAGGCATAATCGGATGTCCTGGAAAGTGTCCCTGAAAAAAGGGTTCGTTTATGGTAACATTCTTTACCCCGACGATTTTATTTTCTTCCAGTTCTAATATTTTATCTACCAATAAAAAAGGGTAACGATGAGGTAAAAGATTTAAAATTTCTCCGATGGATAATTTTTGTTTCATTTGGTGGTATCTTTTTCTTTATTTTCTTCGGCTAATTTTCTATTAATTTCTGCTATTACATCCTGAGTAATATCTTCTCCTCCATAAAGTACAATGGGATAATTTAAAATATCGTTTCCGGTGGGAACTTTTATCTCACTATTTAAGATTAAATCATATTTACCTTTATCTCCTATTACTTTAATTGCTTCAATAATATCTGAATAACGAGAAGCCTGGTACGAGTTCATCTCAGTAAGAATCTTTTGTTTAGTTGGTTCCCATTCCTTATTAAATTTATCCTCTAATTTTTTAAGTTCAATTTCATCAAGACCCTTACCCTGTTTATTTAGTTCTTCCTGACGTTTTTTAAGCTCTTCTCCCAAAGTCAACCTGAGTTGATTAATCTTTTCGGTATAAGGATGAATGGATATAATTCCCGATAAATTAATTAAACCTACCTTTGCGTTGGCAGCTTTAATATTTTGAAAACCTAAAAATAAAAAGATTATCACCGTAAACAAAAAAATAAAAACTATTTTCTTTCCTACTCTTTTTTCTACTACTTGCATTATTTTATTCTCCTCCTTAAATTTTTTATATAGTATTGCATATTGCGTCTTTTGTTGGATAAATCCGACTTCTACATATCCTGTACTCTAATAATCGTAATACTCAATATATTATACGATATACAAGAGAAAAAGTTTTAAATTTTAAATTATAATTTTTCGCTTTTTGCTTTAATTTTTTAGTTGAATAAAGAGATTGCCACGCTTCGATAAATCAAAGCTCGCAATGACTAACGACTAATAGACAGGCGAGACACCTGTCCTACGAATTTTTTGGTTAATTGGTGAATTGGTCAATTGGTAAATTGATTAATTGGTCAATTGGTGAATTGACTAATTGGTTAATTGGAGAATTGGCGAATTGGTCAATTATCTCCTAAAAAGTATGTCCTATACTAAAGTAAGTTTTTCCAATTCCTTCTTCATTAATACCATAGTCCAATCTGATTGGTCCAATAGGTGTATCAAAACGAACACCTACTCCTCGACCAAACTTTAAATCAGCAATATCAATGCTTTCTTCAATATCCCAAGTTTGGCCCCAATCTACAAAAAGTACAGCTTGAAAATTTTCAGCTAAAGGAAATCTATACTCTGCATTAAATACCAAAGATTTATCCCCGGAAAATTCACCTGAATCATAACCTCTTATCGTATTCATTCCTCCTACTTGATATTCTGCAAAAGAAGGCAAATCAGTATCTGCCATACCACCCATAGCTCTAAAAGCCAATACTCCTTTGCTTAAATTATCAGTTATCTTTTTAAGACTACCAATATTAAATATATCTTTAAAAAAGTCCGTAGAAAGATAAGTTCTAAGAGTTAAATTATATTTAGTAAAATTATAATCTCCTCTTAAAAATCCACCTGCTTTTTCTATAGAAAGACTACTATACCAACCGGAAGTAGGATCAAATACATTGTCACGAGTGTCATAAGTAAAAGTTGGCATAAGGCTATTAGTTAAGCCTTCATTAGTATCTTCAGGCAAAGCTCCGGAAATCAGATCATAATTCACTCTTTCAGTCTTTAATTCCAACCCTAAATTAATTGAATCACTTATCTTCCTTCCAAAAATAAGTCTACCTCCTAATTTTATTTCATCATACTCAGCAATAACTTCTTCACCCTCTTTATCCTCTTGGTTTGTTGTAGTATCATATACATCAAAACCCAAAGAAGTAGGTGTATTAGCTAACCACGGTTCTAAAAAGGATACTTTATAAGTTGTTCGACCCCCTAACTCTAATTTGGCTCCTACTTTCTGACCTCCCCCAAAAAGATTCATTTCTTCTATACTGGCAAATCCCATAAGACCCTCTTCAGAATTATATCCTGCTCCAATTCCAAATTTCCCGGTATTTTTTTCAATTACTTTGATTACTAAAACTACTACATCCTCTTCACTTCCTGGTTCTAATTTCATAGTTACATCTTCAAAATAGCCTAAGTTATAGATTTTTTGTAAAGATTTTTTTACTTTCTCAAAATCAAAGAGATCTCCAGGTTTAATATTAATTTCTCGGGTAATTACCTTTTCTTTGGTCTTATCATTACCTTCAATTACTATCTTTTCCAGTCGGCCCTCAGAAATATTTATCCATAATTTTCCTTCTTCATCAAAATTAATATCTTTAATATTAATTAAAAGATACCCCCGGTCTTTATAGAGTTGGGAAATACGAGTAAGATCATTTTTTAATATTTTTTGGCTAAAAATCTGTCCTTCTTGTAAAATCATTACTTCTCTCATCTCTTCCTTAGAGACTACCGTATTACCGGTAATATTAATTTCTTTTACCGCTAAATTCTCAACTACTACAAATACTACTTTATACCCTTCTCGAAAAGATTCTAATTTTACTCTTACATCTTTAAAATAACCTAACTCATATATCGCTTTTACATCCTTTTCAATGCTTTCTTTAGAAAAAACATCTCCCAGATTAGAGGTAATTTGAGAAATTATTAAATCTTTAGAAATATTTTCATTTCCCTCTACTACAATAGCAGTTATCTTTCCTTGATTTTCTGCCTCAACCATATTTAAACCAACCCAGATAAATATCAAAGTTAAAAATCCTGTTAATAATATATAGTTCCACTTCTTCTTTGGCACTTTTTTATTCCTCCTAGATTTTTTATTAGTGGTCAGCTTCTGATATTAGATATTAGACACTTTTATAAAAGATTTTATACCAATAAATATCTAATGTCGAGAGCTTACCCTATTTTATTTTTCAAAATCCATATTTAAGTTCTATTTTAAATTCAAAACTATTATCTTGTAGGCCTGGTAAACCTACTTGAGTATTTAGGGTGAAATCGTCCTTAATTTTATATTCTAATTCTATGTTACTTTTTCCTATTTCATTTAAAGGAGTAGAATAGGTTAAATAGAAATTTTCAGAAAAATATTTTCCTATTTTAAGAACTAAACTTTCTAAAGCAAAACCTGGAATAAAAGCAAAATTAGAACCCTGATCTTGTTTGAAGATGGTTTCAATTTTAAATTCATCTAGACCTAAAGAATTAGCGACTTCATTTTCTATCTGGTTTAGAAATCTTATGCTCAATCCTTGAGCAATTAAATTAATCATTTCTTCCTTTAATATTGTTCCCATCTCCCCTTCAGTCAAACCAGCATAGTTTTTATTAAACATCAAAAGAGAAATTATTTCACTTTCACTTAAAGGAGGTGAGGAACTAAGTACCATCATAGGTTGAGCAAGAATTCCACTTAGGCTTAAAAATACATTGATGGAATCAATTTCAGTCTTTGCTTCTAGATTTAAAATTAGGTCTTTTCCGGAAGAATTAGAAAAAATTGCTTTACCCCTCGATATTCTAAATTTTTTATCTAAAAAGTCAATATAGCCTTGTTTAATCTCTAATTCCCCGTTTAATTTTGGAGCAGATAAAGTACCTTGAACTTTTAAATCTCCCTCTAATTTCATATTAAAATCTTTAGTTTTAGCTGTAAAATCATCGGCGACTTTTAGCTGTAAATCGATATCTCCTTTAATATTAATTAATTTAGATAGAAACTCAGATAAATCAGAAGGAGTTTCCTGGTTGTTTTCTTTCCAATTCAGTTCTCCCTTAGAAAGAGTCAAACTTCCTTTGATATGAGGAGAAGTAAATGACCCAGTTACCTTGGCATTTAAAGCAACTTGAGCTTTAAAAATATCCTGATATAAAATTTCTTCTTCCTTATTATTCCATATATTAATGTCTAAATCTTGAGGTTGCAAGTTATTTAAAGCAAATTTCCCGGAAGTATAAATCTTATATTGGTCCATCTGAAAATTCATATCTTCTATTTTAACTAAATTATCTTCTAACTGCAGAAGGATGCTTAAATCACTTATTTTTGACGGTAATGCATAAAATTCTACTTCTCCCTTAGTAAGGGTAATGCTTCCATTTAAAATTGGGTGGTTTAAGGTTCCAGAAAGTTTTAGATCAGCATTAGTCAGTCCCTGAACCTGCTTAAGCTCTTTCTTAAAAAATATTTTCATAAAACTTAAATCAGTGTTTTGTAAAGTTAGGTTAAAATCTAAAGGAAGATTGGCCAAACTGGGAGCAATTTCATCTTGGTTCAGAAAAGAAAATTTATAGGGTATTTTACCATTACCTTTTATCTGATGTCCATCTTTATCTAAAATAAATTGTTTAACCTCTAAAATATCCTGATTATATAGAGCTTCTACACTAAGTTTATCAAAATAAAAACCTGAAAATTCTGCCTTTTCTATCTGTGCTCCGAAAGAAATGGTAGGTAAGTTGAGATCTCCTTCGATTTCTGCCTTGAAGTTTACCAGACCTTTAATTTCCTCTTCTACCCTAAAAAGATGAGATAGTTGGCCTAAATCTATATTATTTGCAGAAATACTAATCTTTAAATTTTTATTATTCTGATCAAAATCAATCCATCCATTACCTATAAACTCACCCTTACTTTGTTTTAATTTTAATTTATTAATCCTTAGCCTAGAGCCAATTTTATCTAACTTTATATCTATAGAATTTAAAGGCATCTCCTCTAATTGAGCATCTTCAATCAATGCCGATAAATATAAGTCAGGAGAAGTATAATTACCTTTAATCTCCAGAGAACCAGTAGCCTGCCCTTTAAATTTACTGATTAAATCTAACCCGGTAAAGTTTACCAACAAGTCTCTAATATTTTGGTTTAAAAAATTAACTCTTAGATCTAAAGGTAAATCCTCCTCTAAATTTATTTCCCCTTGCGAATAGAGCTGAGCTTCCCCAGATTTTAAAACTAAATTTTCTATTTTTATTTTTTTATCTTTTAGGGTAAAAATCAGATTCCCAGATTCCGCTTTATAGTTTACTAAATTAATATCTTTCAATTTTAAATCTCCCTTAGCCACAACTTGAGGCCAATTACCCTGAAGGGAAATTTCTCCCTGGACCAAGCCAAGTACTGATAAATCATAATTATAGAGAGTGGCAAGGTAGTTTAGGTCTGCCTGCTCTAGCTGTAAAGTCAAATCTAAATAAATATTTTTTTTCTCTAATAAATCAATATTTCCTTTCCCCTTAAAGACCAAACCTTTATTTCTAAAGATAACTTCTTCTAATTGAACCTTATTTGCCTGATAATTTATTTTTCCTTCCAAAAAATCAAAAGGCAATTCAGAGATCTGCCCTTTTTCTGCCTCAATCTTTCCGCTAATTTTTAAATCATCAGGTAAACCACTTAAGCTACCGTTAAAACTTGCCAACCCTTTAATCCCTTGATAATTTAAAATTTCTCCTAATGCTTCTAAATTAATTCCGGTAGTCTTTACTTTTAAATCCAGATAATTATTTTTAGTAATGGTACCTTTGGCATTTAGAGAAAGGATACCGGCTTTATCTTCAATCCTTATTTCGGTAGAGAGGTTAATCTTTTCTAGCTCACCATTATCATCCTTAATCTCTACTTTCCCCGATAATGGACCATTCTTTAAATAATTTAAGTGAAGAGATTTTAGAAGATCACTTTCTACACTTAGCCGAGTAAGATTAAATAAAAGGTTATATTTAGGTAATTCGTCTTTTAGATTAATCCTACCTGAGCCTTCAATATTACCTCCTCCAATCTCTGCCTTTATATTCTTAAAATAAATACCCTCTCGATTGTATTGGAATTCTGTCTCTAGATTAGCTAAATCATACCCCTCTATATTACCCTGTTTGGTTAGCAATTCTCCCTGTGCTTGAAAATCTTCTTCCGAACCACTTACTATAAAGGATAGGTTAGATTTACCCTCAACTTTTAATTCATTAGAGAGAGGTAAATAGCTCTTTAAATATTCCTTTAAGTCATTTAATTTAAAATCATCGGATAGTACATTTATACAATAATTTAATTTTTCTGGATAAGTTACCTTTCCCTGGAGGGTGAAGGGGGAGTTCTTATAAAAAGCAGTTATCTTCTCTATCGTAGTTTCCTTAGAATCAAATTTTACTACACCTTCTAATTGTTTGATTTCCAATCCCCCTAAAAAATCAGGTAATAATTCAGTATTTTTCGTAGAAGCACTACCATACCAGATAATTTTATTATTCTGGGTATTATTTTTATCGAAATCTAAATGTAGAGTTAAATCAAACAGCCCTTTTTTTAAATTAAAGGGTTCAGCTTGAGCCACATAATATTGAAAATGAGTAATATCAGCATTTTTAAAGTTAAAATCGAGGGAATAATTTGACCCATCAGCACAAAAATATCCCTTTAAAGTAAGAAGAGTATCATCTTCTTTCTTTAAACCTGTACCATCAAACTCTACTTGGGGTAAATTTCCCAGATAAAAAGAACCATTTAAAGATTTTACTATAGTCAGGAGTCCATCTTCCTTATAGACTTGGTAATCTTTATAAAATAAATTTCCGCTCTTAATATTTACTTTATTAACGGTAAATTTATCCAAAAAATTATTATATCTTAAATTAAATTTTTTCATAAAATCAAAGGTCCCCTGACTATCTCTTACCAAGGTCATCTGGGGTTCCACTATAATCATATCTTCAATATTCCAGGTCATTTTCTTTCTTAGAGCAGAAAATAAATCGAGATTATAATTAATAATTATTTCCTTTGCTTCAAGGAGTAAATCCTCCTCTTTTAATGATTTATCCTGAAATATTTTAAAATTAGATAGAGTTACAGATTTAAACGAATAATCTTTAACTTTTTCAATATAAATTCCCCGCTCCATAGCATTCTCTAATTTAGAAATAATCAGACCCTTTATCTCTTCTTTTGCCAGATTGCTTCGAATAGTAAAATAAACTCCAGTAATTAGAGCAATGAGAATTAGAGAAACTAATATTATTTTAGGAAAAGATTTTTTTGAATTTTTATCGGGCATGTAATAATTCTCCAATTTACCAATGCACTAATGCACCAATTTGCCAATTTACCAATTTGCCAATTTGCCAATTGCATTCGTTAGTATATGGTTAGCGTATAGCGTACAGCGTTTAGCGTATAGGCTAAGTCAATAAAGTATTGTTTTTGATGTAGGGGTCGGATTTATCCGACCCGAGTTCTGCGGGCTTGATAAATCAAGCCCCTACCTCTACACGCTAAACTCTACCCGCCATATGCTATATTCACTAAATACAAATTTATTATATCATATATCTTAATACAGCTTAAATTAATTTTTTTAGATTTAAATAGATTTCTAATTCAAATTAATAATATTTTTAATTATTTATTTCTTTTTCTTTCGTTTTCATCTTCTCCCAAACTGCTAAAGCTTCTTCAGGAGTATTCACTTTTAAATCACCAAAGACATGAGGATGTCTTCTAACAAATTTATCTATTGCCCCGGCTAATACTTCAGAATAACTAAATAAACCCTTTTCTCTGGCAGTTTCAATCTCCATAAAGATGACCATTAATAAGTCACCCAATTCTTCACGCAAATTATCTATATCCTGGGATTTAACTGCCTCTGAAATCTCTTTAGCTTCTTCCAGAATATTAGTAGTCAGGGATTCTAAAGTCTGTTTTCTATCCCAAAGACAACCTTCTGGTCCCCTTAATTTAGCTATAATATTCATCATTTCGGTAAATAATTTTTTCTCTTCCTGGTATTCTTGGTACATTTTCTCCTCCGTATTTATTAGTCGTTAGTGAATTTGTCAAATAATCGTAGGGGCAGACCTTGTGTCTGCCCGTAGGACTAAAAACCATAATTAAAAATTTTTTTGTATAAACTATTGTTTTGAATGTACTCATTTCGGGCAGACACAAGGTCTGCCCCTACATATTGTACATTATTATTTTCTTCACGCGATACGCGATACTATATACTATATTTACTTCGCCAGGTTTATCATAAATTCCTTTAAAAATTTTAAAATTTCGGTAGATTTAATCCCAGAAAGATTAATTTGAGAAATTCCGATCGATCTATTTTCTTCCTCGATTAATCTTTGCTGATAGAAAGAAGATAACCGGCTTAATTTAGACTTTATTTCCCTATTCTGCAGATATCTAAGAACCAATCTCTCTTCCTTTACCTGGAGAGAACTTATCGCTAATTTTTTTAAAAATATTTTCAGATATATTATCTCTAACAAATTCCTTACTTCTTGAGGGTAAACTCCATATCTATCCCTTAACTCCTCCTTTGCTCTCTCTAAATCCGGTAAATCTTTAATTTCGGCTAATTTCTGATAGATTAAGACCCTCTGTTCTAAATTAGGAATATAAATTGGGGGGATATAAGCATCTATCTTTAGATCAATAACCGGAGTAATTTCTTTTTTCTTCTCTTCCCCCTCTTTTTCTTCTCGTAATTCCTGAATAGCCTCTTCTAATAAATGGCAGTAAAGATTAAACCCTACTTCACTTACTACACCATGCTGCTCCTTACCTAATAGATTCCCTGCTCCTCGAATTTCTAAATCACGCATAGCCAATTTAAATCCAGAACCTAATTCACTGAACTCTTTAATTGCCTCTAATCTCTTTTTAGCAGTATCATTAATTCCGCGATAGGAAGGATAAAAGAAATAAGCATAAGCTCGTCGGTCAGTCCTTCCCACTCTTCCCCTTAGCTGATAAAGTTGAGAAAGTCCTAATTTATGGGCATCATCAATTAGAATAGTATTTACATTGGGAATATCTAAACCAATTTCGATGATGGTAGTACAAACTAAGATATTAAATCTCTTTTCTAAAAAATCAATCATTATTTCTTCTAATTGTTCTTCTGCCATCTGGCCATGAGCAATTCCAATTCTGGCTTGAGGAAAGAGCTGATTCAAATCTCGAGCCACTTTTTGGATATCTCTTACTCGATTGTGGACAAAGAATATTTGTCCATCCCGATCTAATTCTCTTCTTATAGCCTCTGCAATCACTTTATCATCTCTTGGACAGACATAAGTGGCGATAGGGAATCTGTCTTCAGGTGGAGTATTTATCACACTTAAGTCTCTAACTCCAATAAGTGACATATGTAAGGTCCGAGGGATAGGAGTAGCAGTCAGAGTAAGAGAATCAATATTTTCTTTTAATTTTTTTATTCTTTCTTTGTGCAGGACTCCAAAACGCTGCTCTTCATCCACGATTAACAATCCCAAATCTTTAAACTCAATATCATTTTGAATTAATCGATGAGTTCCGATAACCAAATCTACTTTCCCTTCTTTTAGATCTTCGATAACTTTTTTCTGTTCCTGTTTGGTTCTAAAACGAGAAAGCATATCTATATTTATAGGAAAAGAATTCATTCTTTCTCGAAAATTATCATAATGTTGTTGTACCAAAATAGTAGTTGGTGCTAAAACGGCAACTTGCTTTCCATCTAATACCGCTTTAAAGGAAGCTCTTATGGCTATCTCTGTTTTGCCATAACCTACATCTCCGCAAACTAATCTCTCCATAGGTTTGATACTTTCCATATCAGCTTTAACCTCCGATAAGGCCTGCAATTGATCATAAGTTTCTTCAAAAGGGAAAGACATCTCCAATTCTTGTTGCCAGTTATTATCTTTAGAAAAGGCAAAACCTTTAACCTCTTTACGAGCAATATATAAATTGTAAAGTTCTTGAGCTAATTTTTGAATCGACCTTTTTACTTTTCTTTTGGCTTCTCCCCAAGAAACTCCTCCTAAACGATTAACTTTAGGAGCTTTATCCTTTATACCTATATATCTATTAACCAAATTAAATTGATCTACCGGGACATATAATTTATCCCCTTCGGCATATTGGATTAAAAGATAATCTTGTTTTACTCCTTTAACCATTAAATTTACCACCCCTTTATATTCCCCTATACCATGATCAATATGTACTACATAATCTCCTGGAGAGATATCCATTGCTGTGAAAAAGGGTTCACTCTTATGTCTGGTTAATTTATATCTTTTGTTCCTTTCCTTGCCAAATATTTCCTGATCAGTTATTAAAACTATTTTTAAAAAAGGAAGTCTAAAACCATAATTTAGATAACCATAAGAAATAAAGATAGTTGATTTTAAGGGAGTATATTCTTCTATCCCTCCTAGGATAAATCTTTTTACTCCTCTTTCTTCTAATATCTCACCTAAACGTCTAGCACGCCCTTTATCCCGGACTAGAATAAGAATATTTTGTTTATCTTTCTGCCACTTTTCTAAATCCTTAGTAAATAGATCTAAATTTCCAAAATAAGACCCCATTTCTTGACCCTCTAAAACAAACTCTCTGCTATTATCTTGTTTCTCGGTCTGATTAAGGAAAATTTCTTCTTTATTTTTCTCCGAAAAGTAAGTAAAATTAATCATTCTTTTAGATTTTAGATGGTTAAATACCTCAGACCAGGTGATAAAATAAGAAGATGGTATTTTTTGGTAAATATGTTCCATCTCTTCCTGAAATTTCTCCGCTTTTTCTCTAATTACTTCCGGTTCATTCAATAATACTATTAAATCTGAAGGTAAATAATCAAATATAGTACTATAATTATAATTAGAGGAACCATCAGCAATTAATTCTCGAGAAGGCAGAAGAGTATAATTATTCAATTTGAGTATCGACCTTTGAGTATTGCTATTAAAATATCTGATTGATTCTATTTGGTCTCCAAATAATTCTAATCGAAGAGGATTTTCACTGGTTACTGGGAAAAAATCGATAATTCCTCCCCGATTGCTAAATTCGCTTTTTTTTTCAACTATTTCTACCGTTTTATAATTCTGATCTAATAAAATTTTTAAAAAATCCTCTTTTTTTAGATCATCTCCTACTTTTAATTCCCAACTTATCTTCTTAAAGTTTTGAGGAGAGACTAATTTAGGCAACAAAGCTTTAACCTCAGCGATTAAGATGATTCTCTTTTTATTTTGGTCATTGGTAGAAAGATATTTTAGAATATTGATCCTTTGCTCGATTATCTGGGGATCAGAATTGATATCCTCATAGGGGAGGACCTCAAAAGAAGGTAAGAGAAAGAGATTCTCTTCCTGGTTCTTTGATCTATACCAAAAAGTATCCAGATCTTGGTATATCTTTAGGGCATTCTCTGGAGAATCAACGATAATAAGGTAAGATTTTTCTATCTCACTTCCTAAAGCAGCCATAAAAAAAGAACGGGTGCTATCTTTAAGACCGGAAACCCAGAATTTATTTAGTTGATTTCCCTTTATAGTTTTTACTATATCTTTAAATTCTTCAGATTTATTCCATAAGGATAATATTTTCGATAAGCTCATTTAAATTTTCCTTATTTCTTTCAAGGAATGGTCTTGAAGTTTCATTATTTCTTGTAGGGGGCGGATTTATCCGACCCGAGTATTGCGGGCTTGATAAATCAAGCCCCTACCTCCCAAACGCTAACTGCTCTAGGTTATAATACAATATACATGATACTATTATATTCTGACTTCTGACTTCTGTCTTCTGTCTTATCTACGAGATACGAACTACTATTTCGCTAACCTTAAAGCTAAATTATAAAGATCCTGGCTAATAGTTTTTGGTTGACTAAGCACTACCTCTAAATCAGTTGCTTCAATCTTATTTCCCATTAGTCCTACCATTTTAGATGTTTCTCCCTTTAGTAGATGTTCTACAGCTGCTGCTCCCAAACGACTGGCTAATAACCTATCAAATGCAGAAGGCGAACCACCTCTCTGCAAATAACCTAAAATAGTAACTCTCGTTTCAAAGCCAATTTTATCTTCTAAAAATTTACTTATTTCATAAGTCTCTCCGACTCCTTCAGCAATAACAATAATACAATGAGACTTTCCTCTTTGGTAGCCCTCTTTCAATTTTAAACTAATTTCCGGGAGATTATAAGAAATTTCCGGAATAAGAATAACTTCAACTCCTCCAGCAATTCCACCCATTAAGGCCAGATAACCTGAATTTCTTCCCATAACTTCTATTATAAAAGCTCTCTCATGAGAAGAAGCAGTATCTTTGATTTTGTCAATAGCCCCCATAACTGTATTTAAAGCAGTGTCTACACCAATAGCCATATCAGTGTCAGATAAATCATTATCAATAGTAGCGGGAACTCCCATAGTTTTTACTCCTAAAGCACTGAACTCTCGAATCCCTCGAAAAGTACCGTCCCCCCCAATAGCTACTAATCCATCAATATTAAATTCTCTAATTTTTTGAAGGGCCATATCAAGCCCCTCCTTAGTTTTAAATTTCTCACAACGGGAAGTCTTAAGAATAGTTCCTCCTCTTTGTATAATTCCACCTACTGAAGATATATTCATCGGAAAAATTTGCCCTTCTATTAAACCGGTATACCCTCTTTCCACACCAAATACCTCTAAGCCGTGGAATAGGCCAGTTCGTACCACCGCTCTAATAGCAGCATTCATTCCAGGAGAATCTCCACCACTGGTAAGAACAACAATTTTTTTCATTTTCATAATAATTTTACCTCCGATTTATCAATTAACCAATTAACCAATTTACCAATTCTCCAATTGACCAATTTACCGATTCTCCAATTGACCAATTTAC
>NZ_PFKO01000344.1:0-5034 GCF_002784285.1 Candidatus Infernicultor aquiphilus | reverse complement strand
GCCTGTCTATTAGTCGTCAGTCATTGCGAGCTCTGATTTATCAGAGCGTGGCAATCTCTTTATTAAGTTTTTACCGGGCTTGATAAATCAAGCCCCTACCCATTACTTATTACCCTTTACCAATCACTCATTACCATTTTCTCCTGACTTCTGGATCCTGACTTCTGAATTCTGACTTCTATTTTCTTTACGAGATACGAGATAAGAATTACTTCTACCGAAGAAATTTGAAGGATTAGAATGTAGGGGCACGATGCATCGTGCCCACAGGAGAAATTAGGTAATAGCTTTAAATAATATTTTTTACAGTAAATAATTTTAGATTAAGATAGCTCCAATTTTCTATTGTATTTTCTCATCGCTTTTTCAAGGCCATCTTCTATTACTGTCTTTATTGCCTCAGTAGATAGTTGTATTACTTCACTTATTTTATCCTTTTCGTTATTATTAAAATTAGAAAGGACATAAGAGGCATAATCAAAATTAGAATTTATTGAAGGTTTACCAATCCCTATTCTTAAACGAGGTATATCTTCACTATTTAAATATTGAATAATCGACTCCACTCCCTTATGACCGCCAGCACTCCCTCTTTTCCTGATCCTGATCTGACCTAATTCTAAATTCAGATCATCATAAACTATCAATAAATCTGGAAAGGATATCCGGTAGTAGGAAACAATCTTGCTTACTGATTTCCCGCTTAAATTCATATAAGTCTGCGGTTTTACCAATATTAATTTATGATTCATTAGTTTCCCTCGGGAAACTAATGAATCATAAGATTTCACCCTTTTAAATTCTATTTCTATATTTAGAGCTAAGTTATCAATTATTCTAAACCCTATATTGTGTCGACTGAATTCATATTGCAAACCAGGATTACCCAAACCAACTACCATCTTCAATAAAGTTCACTATCCTTTTGCCATCCTATTCTTTTTTAGATTCTTTTTTAGATTCTTTTTTAGATTCTTTTTTTGGTGCAGAAGAAGGAGTTTCTGTCTTTACTTCTACTTTTTCTTCTCCTTTAGTTACTTCTTTTTCTTCGGTTACTGCTTCCCCTTCTACTACTTCTTTAACTACCTCTTCTTCTTTAGCAGGAGGAACTAAGGCAGCAACAATTCTATCTGATTTAGTTAATACTTCAACTCCTTCAGGAAGCTGTATTTCTCCAACTGTAATATTATCTCCTATCTTCAGATTGCTCAAGTCTACTTTTAAACTCTCTGGTACTTTAGAAGGTAAACATTCTATTTCAACTTTTCGTAATTCCACATTTAAAATTCCCCCATCTATTGCTCCGATAGGTTGGCCTATTAATTCAATATTAATTTCCATGGTTAATTTCTCTTTTAGAGTTACTCCATAAAAATCAACATGAACTATCTGCTTCTTTAAAGAATTATACTGAAAGTCTTTAATCACAACTAATCGGCTAACTTTTTTATTCCCATCATCTATTTCTAAATCAATGAGTTGGTGTGTTTTGCTAGCTAATAATCTTAATAAATTTTCTCTTTTAACTTTTAACAGTATATTTTCTTTATCATGAGGAGAATATAGTATTCCAGGAATATCACCTTTTCTCCTAAATTTCTTATTAATTTCTTTCCCAGTTCCATTTCTTAATTCTACTTCTAATTTCGATGTCTCCATTTTATTAACCTCCATTTTCGTATATTGTATATCGTATCTCGTGAAGAAGATAGACTTATATATTATTCTATTTAATTAAATAAAGTACTTACTGATAAATTATTATGAATCCTATTAATTGCTTCCGCAAATATTTCTGCTACTGATAAAATTTTAATACCTGGTATACTCTTATTATGGTCAATGGGAATGGTATTAGTAACTACTACTTCTTTAAATAAACCATCATGCAAAGATTTTTCTATTCTTTCTTTTGCCGGACCAGCAAAGACCGCATGGGTAGCACAAACATATACTTCTTTTGCCCCAGCATTTAATAATGCCTGGGTTCCCCTAATTATTGAAGCAGCTGTATCAATAAGATCATCAACTATAATAGCAGTTTTATCCTTTACTTCTCCTACAATATGCATTATTTCTACTTCATCAAAAGCTGATCTATATTTATCAATAATGGCAATAGGTTTTGCAAGGCGTCCAGAAAACTCTCTAGCTCTAGCGGTCCCCCCTACATCAGGAGAAACTACCACCACTTTATCCAAATTTTTTTCTTTAATGTAATTCGATAATATGGTTACACCTTCTAACTGATCTACCGGGATATCAAAAAATCCCTGAATTTGCCCGGCATGTAAATCCATAGTAATTACCCGATTAGACCCTGCAGAAACTAATAAATTAGCAACTAATTTAGCGGTAATTGGCTCACGGGGTTTAGTCTTTCTTTCCTGGCGAGCGTAACCATAATAGGGTATAACTGCAGTAATCCTTCCTGCTGAAGCTCTTCTTAGAGCATCTATCATAATTAATAATTCCATTAGATATTCATTAGCTGGTGGACAGGTAGATTGGATTATAAAAACATCTTCCCCTCTTACACTTTCCTCGATCTTAACTTTAATTTCGCCATCAGGGAATCTAGAAACATCTGCCTGACCTAAAGACATATTTAAATACCTACCTATTTCTTCCGCTAAATTTTTATTGGAATTCCCAGCAAATATCTTTAATGTTCTTTGGTCATAAGATAACAAATTTCTATTATCTCCCTCTCTTTAAATTTCCCTATTTGAAATTTTATTTTATGTTCGTTTTCTTCTCTTGCTCCATCCTTTAATATTTCTTTGTTTAGAGCGGGCAATAGCCAGGCTATCTGGGGGTACATCCTCGGTAATAGTTGAGCCAGCTCCGGTATAAGAACCTTTTCCTAATTTCACTGGTGCCACTAAAGAGTTATTGCTTCCGATAAATACTCCTTCTTCTATGACCGTTTTATTCTTTTTTTGTCCATTATAATTACAAGTAATAGTACCTGCTCCAATATTCACTTGTTTACCAATTACCGCATCTCCTAAATAGGTTAAATGAGAAGCTTTACTACCCTCACCTAAGATAGTTTTTTTTAATTCTACAAAATTTCCTATCTTTGCTCCTTTTTTTACGATAGTTTCTGGACGTAAGTGAGCATAAGGACCAATATTTACTCTTTCTTTAACCGTACTACCTTCTATTATTGAAGCCCAAATTTTAACTCCATTCCCTATATTAGCATCAATTAGATGAGAGTAAGGTCCAATAAGACAACTTTTCCCAATTTTAGTACCTTTTTCAATAATAGTAAAAGGATAAATAATGGTATCCTGACCGATTTTAACTCCCGGTTCTATAAAAGTACTGTTAGGATCAATTATACTTACCCCTTGAAACATTAATTTTTGAATCATTCTTTGATAAACCTTTTTTGAAGCATTGGCCAAATCTAATTGAGTATTTATCCCTAATATTTCTGAATTATCTTTTGCTATTATACTGCCTACCTCTAATCCTTCCTTTAATAATATCTTTACTAGATCAGTTAGATAATATTCCCCTTGTTTATTCTCAGGAACAATTTTTTCTAAAGCTTGAAATAGTTTCTCCTTGTCAAAACAATAAATTCCGGTATTTATTTCAGTTATTAGCTTTTTGTCTACGGGCAAGTCTACCTCTTCGATAATTCCTTCCATCTTACCTTCTTTATCTCTAATAATTCTACCATAACCCTGAGGGTTTTTTAAAATAGCAGAAATTAAGGTGCAACAAAAATTATTACTCTGGTGATATTTCAAGAGCCTTTTTAAAATTTTAACCGTTAAAAAGGGGACATCACCGGATAGAATCAGCACATTTCCTTTAAAATCAGACAATAATTCTTTAGTTTGTAAAACTGCATGGGCTGTTCCTAACTGTTCTTTCTGTTCTGCATACTCTATCTTATCGCCAATCAATTCTCTTATCTTCTCGCTCTTATAACCTACGATTATTATCTTTCTTTTTACTTCAAAATGATTAATCGTATCCAATACATAATTTAAAATTGGTTTCCCGGCAAGATTATGAAGGACTTTAGGCAGATCAGATTTCATCCTCTTGCCTTTACCTGCTGCCATAATCACCACGGCAGTTTCTTTCATAATCATACCCCCAATTTCGTATCTCGTATCTCGTGAATCGTATCTCGCTAAAATACAGTAACAAGTAATATGTAATGAGTAATAAGATAAATTTCCCAAATTATAAAAACAGGTACTTATCACAGGTTACTTGTCACATATTACACATTACAAAACTTACCGGCAAACCGGATAACTGGCTGACTAATGAATAACTGAGTTATATGGCTGGGGTGGAAGGGTTCGAACCTTCGAATGCGGGATCCAAATTCCCGTGCCTTACCACTTGGCTACACCCCAAACCGAGATTTTTTAGTCTTTTTACTTATTTAGAATTGATCTTCTTCTTTATTTTCAGTATCTTCTACTTTTTCTTCTACTTCAGTTACTTCAGTCTCCACTTCTTTTTTTTGGGGAGCCTCTTCTACTTCTTTTTGATAAACTTCTAAAACAGCATTCTGTATTTTTTCTCTAATCTCGGTATTTATAGGATGAGCAATATCCTTATGATCTCCATTAGGAAGTCTCTTACTGGGCATTGCCACAAACATACCCTTAGTGCCATCAATAACTCGTAAATCATGTACTACAAAAGAATCATCAAAGGTAATTGATACATAGGCCCTTAATTTTCCTTCTGTCTCTATCCTTCTTAGTCTAACATCTGTAATTTCCACTTAACACACCGCCTTTTTAGTTTTATTTTTATAATTTATTGCACTTCGCATCTGTATTAGCTTATTACAATAAACACCTGTTAATTGCAATATTAAAACTACTAATTAAAATAATATGGTTTAATTTATTTTAATCTCTTACCTCCCAACTACTTAATTTGAGCAATTTACTCCAGATTTTTCACATAGCTGTTATTACCTCCCCCATTTTAGTAAATATTTAAATACATATTATAAGATATTCAAGGGGAATTTTTCCCCTTGAA
>NZ_PFKO01000006.1:0-19518 GCF_002784285.1 Candidatus Infernicultor aquiphilus | reverse complement strand
AGCTATGTTAAAAGTGGTTGCAACATGGAGTGGCGGTAAAGAAAGCTCATTTGCATGTTATAAGGCGATTTCCGTAGGTCTTGAGGTGTCCTATCTTCTAAATATGGTAACGGTCGGTGCAAAAAGATCTATGACGCATGGTATTAAATCTGAATTATTACTTGCTCAATCAGAAGCGATGGGAATACCCATTATCCAGAGAAAAACCTCCTGGAAGGATTATGAGAAGGATTTCAAAGAAGAGGTGCTAAAGCTAAAACAATTTGGAATTAAGGGGGTAATATTTGGAGATATCAACTTAAAGGAGCATAGAGATTGGGATGAAAGAGTTTCTAATGAATTAGGAGTCGAACCGTTATTACCCTTATGGGAACAAAACTATACAAAACTTCTTGAGGATTTTATTAAGGCCGGGTTTGAGGCTTTTGTAGTCACCCTCAAAGCGAACCTACTTAGTGAAAAATTGTTGGGGCATCGGATAGATAGGGAATTCATAAAAGAGTTGATCAATAACCCCAATGTTGACCTGTGTGGAGAAGCAGGCGAATATCATACTTTTGTTACTGATGGCCCATTGTTCAAGAAGCGTATCAAACTACTTGAGGTAGAAAAGATATTGAATAATGGATACTGGTTCTGGGATATTGCTAAATATGAAATTTGCTGTAAATAAAATGATTTAGTGTAAAAATTTAAGCCTTAATTTTTTCCCGGTCATCGGGGTCCCATTAATTGATAAATAACCATTGCTTTTTTATAAAGATATTTATTTTTTAAGATAAAAGAAGTATTTTTAATTCAGCGGGATATCGTATGGATTAAAAGCCCTTTGGATTTTAGAAGCTGCATGAAAGAGGCATAAATGGATATTATTTCAATTATATTTATTGCGTTTGGATTAGCAATGGATGCTTTCGCTGTATCTATTACCAGTGGAATAGCCATTAAATTTTTAAAAATCAATAATGCTTTGAAGATCGCCACATTTTTTGGATTATTTCAGGCAATTATGCCAATAATTGGATGGTTAGCAGGGCTTAGCTTTCGAAATATTATTTCAGGTTTTGATCATTGGATTGCTTTTGGGCTTCTAATTATTATAGGTGGTAAGATGATTTATGAGTCAACTAAAATAGAGTTGAATAACAAGAAAATAGATCCGTTGAATATTTACGTTCTGTTGATTTTGTCTTTTGCAACAAGTATTGATGCTTTAGCGGTTGGTTTAAGCCTTTCATTCTTAAAGGTTTTCATTGCCTTACCTGCTATAATAATTGGGATGATAACCTTTTTACTATCGATTTTTGGGGTTTATTTTGGAAATAGATTTGGACACTATTTTGAAAAAAAATTTGAAATAATTGGTGGTTTAGTTTTAATTGGTATTGGAATAAAAATATTAATTGAGCATTTAACTTATTGACATGGAACATATTCCGGAAAGAGTGGTTCACGCCAAAAGAGCAGGGGCACAAGGTGGAATAATCCTCCAAAAGGCACCAAGAGTTTTTGTTCTTACCTTAGTGGATCTAGATACACCACCAAGCGCGTCTAATGGGTTACTATTCTAAGAAAAGATCATCCTAAGCGGAGGAAACCATGGTTTCGGAACTTTGCCTAGCTGCGATACGTTAGACAAAATAGGTGACGATTTGGAGCTGGCATCGCTGGTTTATCAACCGGATGCTATGGACAGATGAACGGTTACCGATGTACCATGAAAATGATTAAGGAAATTATGATGAATCGATTTTTCAGAATATTCTTTATAGGGCTCTTTGCATTATTAGAAGTATTGCCTGTTGGTTATTGCTACAATTTAGAATTTCCCACCACTTTCAAGGTTATTCCGGTTTATACTTATCAGGTTCTCCATACTTATCCTCATGATCAGACTGCTTTTACCGAAGGATTGGTGTTTGAAGATGATGTTTTATATGAAGGCACTGGTCTTTATGGGCATTCTAACCTGCGTAGAGTAGAATTAGAAACTGGAAAAGTTTTACAGACCAAAGAGCTACCGAACCAATATTTTGGGGAAGGTATAACTATTTACAAAAATAATATTATTCAATTGACCTGGAAATCCAATCTCGGTCTGGTCTATGATAAATCTAATTTTGAATTACTACAGGAGTTTAATTATCCCACTGAGGGTTGGGGCATTACTTATGACGGAAAGTATTTGCTTATGAGTGACGGTACTTCCACCTTACATTTTTTAGATCCTGAAACCTTTGAGGAAATTAGACAGATTGAAGTATACGAAAACGATGTTCCGGTGACCAAAATCAATGAATTAGAATATGTGCAAGGGGAAATCTTTGCTAATATATGGCTAACCGAACGTATCGCCAGAATTAATCCTCTGACCGGTCAGGTAACTGGCTGGATAGATCTGAAAGGAATTTTAAGTCCGGAAGACTGTAGTGAGAAGGTCGATGTTCTTAATGGCATTGCCTATGATGCAAAGAATGATCGCTTCTTGGTAACTGGAAAGTTTTGGCCAAAACTATTTGAGATTGAATTAATAAAAGATGAATCCAATAAGAATGGAAGTAGTTGGGGCAAATAACGTGCAAATATAGGGGTCTATAATATTTTATAGAAGAACTTCAAATTGGCCTGGATAACTTTATGGATTATTATAATTACAGAAGGACACATCAAGATTCGGGTCAAGCGCATTTATCTAAAAATTTGATAAATTTCAAAGAAAGTGATAAAAAAAAGGTGAAGATATGAAGGTTCTGATTTTTGAAATTGCAATTGGCAAAAGAAAAGAGTAAATAATATTAACATGAACTCTATGAAAAGAAACCTATTAAAGGGTATAGTAAGCTTTCTCGGCTTGAATAAGACAATCCTTACAATGCTTATTATGGTGATATTTCTCGGTCTAGGAGAAAAGATGGCAGAAAGATTCCTCCCTCTATATATAGTTGCCCTTGGCGGTTCATCAATATTTGTTGCATTCTTGAACGGAATGGATAATCTTTTAAGTGCTCTTTACTCATTCCCCGGAGGATACCTGAGCGACAGGATCGGATACAAAAAATCACTGATTGTCTTCATAGTTATGGCAATAATAGGATACCTTATCGTGATCGCATTTCCAGGGTGGCAGGCAGTGCTTGTTGGTGCTATATTTTTCATTTCCTGGAGTGCAATTTCTCTGCCTGCTATAATGAGCCTCGTCTCAAAAGCTGTTAAAAAAGAAAAACAGACAATGGGAGTTTCGCTTCATTCTCTCGTAAGAAGAATACCTATGGGACTGGGTCCTATTATTGGGGGAGTTTTAATAGGTATTTACGGAAAAGTTCTCGGCGTGAAAATCGCTTTTGCTTGTGCACTTATTCTCGCCATACTATCCATAATTTTTATAAGGCGCTTTATGGCAGAGGACACAGAAATTAAGGGAAAAGGGATGAGCATTAAAGAATCTTTTTCTGGTATAAACACCGATCTCAGGATGCTGCTTGTTTCGGACATTCTCATCAGATTTGCAGAACAGATTCCTTATGCCTTCGTGGTACTCTGGGTAGTTGATAACCTCCACTTCAGCGCCTTTCAATTTGGTCTACTTACAGGTATTGAAATGGCAACAGCAATGGCTGTATATATACCAATAGCATTCCTTGCGGATAAATACAACAAAAAACCATTTATAGCAATAACCTTCGGGTTTTTCACAATATTTCCCTTGTTTATATATTATTCAAGGACTTTTGAAATGCTTATTTTTGCTTTTATCATAAGAGGGTTTAAGGAGTTTGGAGAACCAACAAGAAAATCGTTGATTCTCGACCTTGCCCCGACCGATAAAAAGGCTTCAACATTCGGTACTTATTATCTAATCCGCGATGTTATTGTGTCAATGGCAGCATTCTCTGCAGGATTTTTATGGGACATCAGCCCAAAGGTGAATTTTATGACTGCATTTGCTTTTGGCATTGTGGGAACACTATTCTTCCTGATATTTGGCAAAGAAAAGAGAAAAAATATAAAATAAATAGGGACATATCCCATTTTATTCTAAATTTGACATAAAAATACAGGGGACGGTTTTTTGTATCCGTAAGAATTCTAAGAATTCCAAAAGAGAAACTGGATTCCTGCTGGAGTTTACCCTCGCGAAAGCGGGGGCAGGAATGACAGATAAGATGTAGGGAATGACATAAAAACTTTTATTTATAAGGGTTTTATAAAAAATATGGGGACAGGCTTTACTTTTTGTCTTGCACTAAATGTGAGAAAACAAAAGAAGACTGTCCCCATATTAAAATTACCCCTTCAGGAATGCCCTTTAAAAGCACGTAGAGTGCCTTATTTTGAAGGGGTGAAAAATTAGTCAAAAAAAACCATTTTCGAGGAGTAAAACCATAGCTAAGACTTAAAATAATGCAAAAAAGAACGTTTTTTCGCATTCTGCCATTGAAATCCTTATATTATAAGGCTTTTCTCTTCCTATAAATTAGCTAAAATCATAAACTTTAGCCATAACAGTAGAGGTGAGAATATCCATAATTTAAAAATTGTATAGTATTTCCTGGAGAACGCATAATTATTATTTGCGGTATTAATAAAATAAGTTTATGATAAACATAAGAATCTATAAAGATATACCGTAAGGGAGAATAGTGGTTACTTTTAGAAAATTCACCTCTGCCTGTGCGTGCACGCACGCAGACAGGTAGAGTCGTGCATAAACGAAGTACTTCGCAAAATATGTCAATTTGGGAGCATAAACGAAGTAGTTCGATTATTTTAATTGGAATCAATCTTAATCGTTAAGCGAAATGCTCACTTTGGGGTACAAAATATAAAAAATAAGCAAATAATAAGGCAAATATCGGGGTCTGGTCTTAACATTTGACATAAGATTATATTAAATAGATAGAGATAAGAGAAGATTTTTGTATGTCAAGTTATGGTCTTTTGATAGGGAGAGATAATTAGCCACTTGTTCCCCGTTACAAATTATAGTAAAGTACATAAAAGCTACAATGAGGTTTTAATTTAGGGTGAATAAAGATGATATCAATTAATACAAATTTCAAAGAAAAAAATATATTAGCTACCATCGCTAAAAAATATAACATAACCTTAATATATGTTTTTGGCTCACAGGTAGAAACAGCTATTAATATATTAAAAGGTATAACCAAAATACCTGAAGACAGTATGGCTGATATTGATGTAGGGTTGGTATTACAGAAAAAATTGCCTGGACCAAAGGAAATTTTTCAATTTTATAGCTTTATTTATAATGAGCTTCAAGAATTGTTTAATCCTTTTCCCCTCGATCTTGTTTTTCTCCAGGAGACACATTCTGTTTTTCAAGCACAAGCTATCTGTGGAGAATGTATTTATTCTGTTTCCCAAAGTATTAAAGAGAAATATGAAGAAGATATACTTCGCCGTGCTGCTGATTTTAAGCCTTTTTTAAAGATGTATCTTGATGAAATCCTTGAGGAGGTTAAATGATATGGCCATAGATAAAATTTTGGTAAAACAGAGATTAGTTTTAATAAGCGAGTATTTAATTGAATTAGAAGCGCTTTCTAATTTACCCAAAGAGGAGTTTGTCAAGAAACGTACTGCTGCTTCCGCAGAAAGTTTCCTTAGGCGTTCCTTAGAAGCCATTTTTGATGTAGGTCGCCACATATTAGCTAAAAGTGGTGGTACTAATTTGGCTCAGGAATATAAAAGTATAGCTCAAGGATTAGAACAAAAAGGAATCATATCTATAGACTTAGAAGGGCAACTAATTAAAATGGCAGGATATCGAAATCGGATGGTTCATCTTTATTTCCAGATATCCGATGAAGAATTATATGAGATTATTTCTCATTACCTTGAAGATATACGAAGGTTTCAAAAAGAAATATTAGCTTATTTATCCAAACAATAAATAAAAATACAGTAAAAATACAGGGAACGGTTCTCTGTATCAGCAGTACTTTTTCAAGAAATAACTACTGCTATTCTTAATCCTTCAACCAAAGCATTTATATTACCTCTTTAATAAAAACTCAAAGCTTATTTCCTACTCCTCTTTCTTTAAGTCAAAGTCTTCTAGTAATCTGACCTCAATTTGTAGAATTAATAGCTTTAACGCTTATCTGCTTTACAATTTCCTATATAATCTTTATGAGGAAGGAGATAAGATCTACTTAATATTATTTTATTTTTATCCAAAGAAAGTTACTTGACTATCCTAATCTTTCAGATTATTCTATAGTGGTAAATTACTTTTTAATTATTAAAGGAGCACCCCTTGAAGAACCTCTTTTTCCAGGGGTTAAGGAAATTTGTGAAAAGGTGAAATCAGGCGCTGGGTTTAACCTCTTGGTTACCCATTCTTTTTAGATAAAAATTTTTAGAAAGACGCAGACCTTTAAAATTTAAAGTGATTTGAGGTTTAAAAATATGGCTTTGTTAAATTTACAAAGAATCGCAGTTAATACCTATCTTATTCCTTCCCCCACCAATATTGGTGTATATATCCAGAATGAGCAAGCTATTCTAATTGATAGTGGAAATGATAAGGAAGCGGGTAGACAAATTCTTAAACTATTGAAGGAAAAAAATTGGAAAGTAAAGCTAATTATTAATACTCATTCCAATGCCGATCATATCGGGGGGAACGCTTTTATTCAAACTAATACTAATTGTCGGATTGCTGCTACTCGAATTGAAGCCGCCTTCATTCAAGATCCGGTTCTGGAACCTTCTTTTCTTTGGGGGGGATTTCCTTATTCCAGATTTACCAATAAATTCTTGATGGCCAAACCCTCGAAAGTAACTGATATCATTCCCTCCTCTGGAAAAATATTGGACACCAATTTAGAGGCTATTTCTTTGCCCGGACATTTTTTGGATATGATTGGCCTAAAAACACCGGATAATATTATATTTATTGCCGATAGTCTCTTTTCAGAGGAGATCATTAATAAATACCATCTTTTTTTCCTCTATGATATCAAAGCGCATCTGGAAACATTACAGAAACTAAAAACCATAGCTGCGGATACCTTCATTCCGAGTCATAGTATTCCCACTTCCTCTATAAAGAAGCTTATTGATATAAATGAGAGTAAGGTTACTGAGATTATCTCCACCATTTTATCATTTTGTGAGAGAGCGGTAGCATTTAACCAAATACTTTCTCGGGTGTGTAAAAAATATGAAATAAATTTGAATGCTAATCAATATGTACTTGTTTCTAGCACCATAAAATCATATCTTTCTTTTCTTGGTGAAAAAGGTGAATTAGAGATGTTTTTTTCGGAAGGAAATGTTTTTTGGAAAAAGAGAGAATAATTAATAATGAGAGGACAAACTAAATGAAAAAATGTTATCAGCAATCTATTGACGAGGTGGTTCAGTACAGTAAAACTGATCTAAAAATAGGATTATCCTCTCCGGAAGTGAAAAAACGATTGGATGAGGTGGGACCCAATCAACTGGAGGAAAAGAAAGGCCGCACTCCCTGGGATATGTTTTTGGGGCAGTTTAAAGATGTTCTGGTTCTTATTTTACTGATTTCTGCCCTGGTATCATTTATTTTAGGGGAAGTAAGTGATGCTATGGTTATTGCTATAATCTTAATTTTAAATGCTACTTTAGGAGTAGTCCAGGAGTATAAAGCAGAGAAGTCACTGGCTGCCTTAAAGAAAATGACCACACCCAATGCTTTGGTAATAAGAGATGGAAAACAGGCCAGGATCGAAGCCACTCAATTGGTACCAGGTGATATTGTCCTTTTAGAATCCGGTGACCATATACCCGCTGACCTTCGTCTCTCTATGGTTACTAGTCTTAAAATACAGGAGGCTGTCCTAACCGGTGAGTCGTTGCCGGTAGAAAAGACAGCTGAAATAATAGATAAAGATAATATTTCTACCGGAGATCAGGATACCGGAGATCAGGACAATATGGCTTTTATGGGGACTGCAGTTATCTCCGGAAGAGGTAGAGGGATTGTAGTGGCTACGGGGATGAAAACAGAGATGGGTCAGATTGCGGGGATGTTAGAAGAACAGAAACAAGAGGATACTCCCTTACAGAAGAAATTAAACCAGGTTGGTAAGAAACTGGGTTTGATTATCTTAGTGGTGGTGGGATTGGTGGTACTAATAGGGTCTTTACGTGGGATTAAGTTTTTTGAGATGTTTCTGATCGGAATTTCTCTGGCTGTAGCCGCGGTTCCGGAAGGTTTACCAGCAGTGGTAACGGTTGTTTTAGCTCTCGGAGTACAGAGAATGATAAAAAAGAATGTTATTGTCCGGCGTTTGCCAGCAGTAGAAACTTTAGGTGCTACGACAGTTATTTGCTCGGATAAAACCGGAACTTTAACTCAGAACCAGATGACCGTAAGAAAATTAGTTCTTCCAGAGAAAAATATTGAAGTAGAAGGAGAAGGTTATCGGCCGGTGGGGAAATTTTATCAATCCGAGCAAGAGATTCAACCCCAAACAGATCCAGATTTATCCTTATTGTTAAGAGGAGCAGTCCTTTGCAATAATGCCGAACTGCAAAAGAATAATGAAAATAATCAATGGGAAATTATTGGTGATCCTACTGAAGGTGCTCTGGTAGTAACCGCCGCTAAAGCTGGTTATGATAAGAAAAAACTGGAACAGGATTATCCTCGAGTGAAAGAATTTCCTTTTGATTCAGATCGTAAACAGATGTCTACTCTTCATCAGACACCCGATGGAAGTCAGATTATTTTTGTCAAAGGAGCTCCTGATCAGGTGATAAGTTTTTGCACTTATTATCAGAAAAATGGTACGAAAGAAGAGATGGGAGAATCCATAAAAAATAAGGTTTTAGCTCAGAATAGAGAATTGGCAGTGGAAGCCTTACGAGTTTTAGCGATAGCTTATAGGTTGGTGGATAAAGAAAATCTTGACGAAATTAAAGAAATAAAAGATGCCGAAAAAGAACTAATCTTTCTAGGATTAATAGCTATGATTGATCCGCCGCGTAAGGAGGCTATTGAATCAGTAAAAACCTGTCTTAGAGCTGGCATACATCCGATTATGATTACCGGAGATTATTCTCTTACCGCTAAAGCAATCGCTTCTGAACTGGGTATATATCATTCGGGAGATAGGATTATTACCGGAGAAGAATTAGAAAAAATGTCGCCATCTGAATTAGAAGAGGCGGTAGGAAATACTACTATCTTTGCCCGGGTATCTCCACGTCATAAACGTCGTATCGTTAGCGCTTTACAGAAGAATAAACAAGTGGTAGCGATGACTGGAGATGGGGTAAACGATGCGCCGGCTTTAAAAGAATCGGATATCGGGATAGCTATGGGTATTACCGGGACAGATGTAACTAAAGAAGCTTCTGATATGATCCTGACTGATGATAATTTTGCTTCTATCGTAGGAGCTGTAGAAGAAGGAAGAAAGATTTATCAAAATATTAAAAAATTTATCCATTATTTAATCTCCTGCAATTTAGGGGAAATAATTACTATTGCTGGTGCTATTTTTATTGGATTGCCTTATCCATTAATTCCTATCCAGATACTCTGGGTGAATTTGGTTACCGATGGTTTGCCTGCCCTGGCCCTGGGTCTAGATCCTGCGGAAAAAGATATTATGCAAATGCCACCTCGTGATCCGAATAAGGGAATATTTTCCGGTAAAATGGGTTTTAATATCTTTTCGCAAGGTATTTTTATCGGATTACTTTCTTTAAGTGCTTTTTATATTGGTATTTCCTTTTATTCTCTGGAGATTGCCAGGACTATGGCCTTTGCCACTCTTAGCTTTTCTCAGTTAGCACAATCGTTAAACGCTCGCTCGCAAAAATTTTCTATTTTTAGAATAGGTTTATTTACTAATCTATATTTAATTATGGCTATTTTTATTTCTGGTCTCTTGCAATTTCTAGTAATGGTAATTCCTTCCTTGCAAGTTATTTTCAAAACGGTTTGGTTAGATTTAAATCAGTGGTGGATAGTTGTTACTTTATCCTTAGCTCCGATAATATATGTTGAATTTCTTAAGTTAATACATGTGACAGGGGACGTCAGACCGTGTGAGAAACAATAATCAATTCTTTGAAAATAAGGCAAACTTTGAACCCATCTTCTCTTTTTCGCTCTTTGATAAAATAATAGGAAAGAAAAAAGGAAATGCCGGTCTACTATACCGGTACTGCCTTCTTGTTTTCTCTTAATCTTCTCAAGATCTCTTCTGTTCCCAGGATATTGATCACCCGCTTGAGATTATAGGCCAGAAAGGATAATGCAATTTCTGCACTGACTGAGACCTTGCGCCTGGTCAGGAAATAGGAGGCACCCCATGCCCTTTTGATGGTACCGAAGGGATGTTCCACAATTATCTGTCTGAGCTTATAGGTTGCGAGATTCTCTCGGGTTTGCTCATCAATGTGGTCCAAGAAGTCCTGGCTTCTATGCCGGAATACGGTCCTTCCTATTTTTGCCCTGGTGCATCTGGACTTTACAGGACAGCCCTGGCAGGCCTTAGGATTACGATAATCATCACCGAGAATCTTATCATGTTTCTTTCTGGTTCGGTAATAAGAAAGCTTATGACCGTCAGGACACAAATAGCAATCGTTATCCCGATCATAGATAAAGCGATCGGGGTAAAAATCCTTATCTCCGGTTTTATTGGAATAGACTTGCTTGGTAACATAGACGGTCATTCCCTTTCGGGTACAGTATTCTAAATCCCGAACCTGGTAGTAACCCTTATCGGCAAGCACGGTAAATTGTTGATTGCCCAGTATCTTTCTGGCTCGTAAGGCCATAGGGGCTAACTGACCTAAGTCATTGGGTTTATCGATGACTTTAAAATCGGCAATCAGTTTGTGTTTGGCATCTACGGTAGTCTGGACATTGTAACTGACTTCCACGTGGTTATTGTGGTTGGCCATCAGCCGGGCATCCGGGTCGGTGGTGGAGATTTCATTCTGGTTGGTCTGCTCTAGTTTTCTCTGATATGTTTGATATTTTTCTTTTCTTTCCTTTAGCTGGGCGATCCTTTCTCGGACCTCCCGGGCATCAGGCTTTCGGTCAAGAGATTCCTGTTCGTCACACTCATCCAGTTCCTGTAAGTAGCCGGTGATCTTCTCATTGATGTAGGCAAGATGTCTGGCTAACTTTTTCTGGCTGTAGTTGTTGCGCTTGCTATTACAGGCCCGGAACTTGGAACCGTCGATGGCGATTAGTTCCTTGCCGAATAGTTGCCAGGAATTACATAGACGGGTGAAATCCCGGAAGACTTTCACCAGGGCCTTTTTGTTATCCCTACGGAAATCGGCAATGGTCTTGAAATCCGGCCTTAACTTTTTTAGTAGCCAGAAGAGCTCCAGGTTGCGCCCGGTTTCGGTCTCCAGTCGCCTGGAGGAACGGATGTGATTTAAGTAACCGTAGAGGTAGAGTTTGAGCATGTCCGCAGGATGATAGGGCGGTCTTCCCCGTCTTGGATCAGTAGCACGGTTAAAGTGTAGTGCTTCTAAGTCCAGTTGATTGATGTATTCATTGATGATGCGTACCGGATTGTCTTTATCGATATACTCCTCGATACTTTCGGGAAAGAGGATGTTCTGATTTCTGTCTTCACCTTGGATATAGGCCATGATATTCACCTTCTTCTTTCTTTTTCTATTATTTTATATGGTTATATTATATCATGTTAGGTCGTTATATGCAACTAGAAGGTGACTTTTCACACGGTCTGACGCTTCCCTGACACACTCTTAAGTGAAGATATATTGGGAGCGATAAATGAAATTGTGGAAGTTTTTATCCTTTTAACCCTCTGTATTTTAGGGGTTAAATAAATACAGGATTATTTTTAATGGAAAGTGAGTAGGTTTAATTTAAAAATTATAATTATGAAAAAGATAGCCATAAAAGTACCCGGAACTTGTGGGGAATTAGTTCAGGGAATTTGTAAGGGAAATAATTTTCATGTAACTTGTCCTATAGAGCTCTTTTCTTACATTCATCTTGAATTGGCTGATAGCAATAAAGATTTACAAAACTTTTCTTTGCAGGAAAAATCACGACAAGCACTTATCAGTACTTTGAATTATTTTGGTCTTAGTGAAAAAGATGTTAATTTAAAAATAGAGATATTTTCAGAAATTCCCTCAGAAAAAGGTATGGGCAGTAGTAGTGCAGATATTATCGGTATTATCCTGGGTGTTAGCATTTTATTAAACCAGAAGATAAGTGCAGACGAAGTAGCAAAATTAGCTCTTACTATTGAGCCGACCGATGGAATAATGTATGAAGATATTGTCTGTTTTGACCATTTAAAGAAGGGACTTTTAGAAAAAATAGGTCAGCCTCCTTTAATAAATGTTTTAGTAATTGATCCTGGTGGTTGTGTTGATACTTTAGAATTTAATCGAAGAGAAGATTTGATAAAACTCCGTTTGGAAAATCAGAAAGATATTACTCAAGCTTTAGAATTAGTGAAAAAGGGGATAGTAGAGAATAATATTAAGTTAATCGGAGAGGGAGCAACTTTAAGTGCTTTATGTAATCAGAAGATTCTTTTTAAGAAAGAGTTAGAAAAGATTATTTCAACTTCATATAAGATGGGGGCAGTAGGAGTAAATGCAGCTCATAGTGGAGTGGTGTTAGGAGTTTTACTTCCTCCGAATTATTATGAAATTGAAAATTTGAAAAATGAAATCATAAGGATTTATAAATGTAATAAAGAGCTAAATTTTTATGAAACTAAATTAATTGGTGGGGGAGGAAGAATTGTTTAATTACTTACATGGCGGTAATTTCGAAAGAGCAATGGAGAGATATGACATATCTTTAGATGAAATTATTGATTTTAGTGCTAATATTAATCCTTTAGGTATTTCTCCCAAGATTAAAGAGGTTCTCGTTAAAAATATTGATCAACTGTCTTGTTACCCGGACCCAGAGTGTAAAGAAGCAAAAAAAGAGATTTCACGTTATTTCAAGATAGATTATGAGAATATTATTTTAGGTAATGGTTCTACTGAATTAATTTATTTAATTGTTCAAACCTTGAAGGCTAAAAAAGTATTAATCCCTATCCCTACTTTTTGCGAATATGAGAGAGCTTTAAATAATAACAATGTTTCTATTAATTTTTATAAATTAAAAGAAAAACAAGAATTTTTGATCTCAATAAATGAAATCATTTCTCAATTAGTCGGGATAGATTTGGTTTTTTTGTGTAACCCCAATAACCCTACTGGTACTTTTCTTCCCAGGAAAGAAATGTTAACTTTGGTTAAAGAGATTCAGAGGAGAAAAATATTTTTGGTTTTAGATGAGGCTTTTATCGATTTGCACGAGGAGGAAAGTTTTGTTAAAGAGGTTAAAAATTATGATCATCTTATTATTCTTCGTTCTTTAACAAAATTTTTTGGTCTTCCCGGATTGCGTATTGGTTTTGGGGTAAGCAGTTCAGAGTTGATTAAGAAATTAGAAGTACAAAAGATACCCTGGGGAGTTAATTATTTGGCCCAAATTGCGGTTCGAGAAGTGTTGAGAGATGAAAAGTTTATCAGCAAGAGTAGATTTTTTTTACTTAAGGAAAAGGAATTTTTATATCGGGAATTATCTAATATAAAAGGGTTGAAAGCTTATAAACCTTCAGCTAATTTTGTATTTTTAAAATTATTAGGGAATATTTCTTCTGAGAAGCTTAAGGAACAGTTGGCTAAAAAAGGGATATTGATTCGGGATTGCAGTAATTTTAGGGGATTAGAGAAAGAAAAGTTTATTCGAATAGCGGTTCGCACTCGTAAAGAAAATTTAAAGTTACTTGAACAACTTAAAATAATCTTAATGTAAGGATTAGAATATTGACTACAATGAGAGGAAAATATGATGGTTAAGGCAATTATGATACAAGGGACTGGTTCTTCGGTAGGTAAGAGTATAATAGTTACTGCTTTATGTAGAATATTTTATCAAGATGGTTTTAGGGTTGCCCCTTTTAAGGCTCAAAATATGGCTCTTAATTCTTTTATTACTAAAGATGGTAAAGAGATGGGGAGGGCTCAAGTGGTGCAGGCGGAAGCTTGTGGAATAGAGGCAACTGTAGACATGAATCCTATTTTAATGAAACCCACCAGCGAAGTAGGGTCTCAGATAATTGTATGTGGAAAGCCTATAGGTAATATGCAGGCTCAAGAATATAGAAATTACAAGTCAAAGCTTATTTCAGTTGTAAAGGACTCTTTCTTAAAATTGGCTCACCATTACGAATTGATTGTTATAGAGGGAGCAGGTAGTCCAGCAGAGATAAATTTGAAAGAAGATGATATCGTTAATATGAGGATGGCTCAAATTGCAGATTGTCCCGTTCTTTTGGTTGCTGATATTGATAAAGGCGGTGCCTTTGCCTGGGTTGTGGGGACTTTGGAACTTCTAACCATAAAAGAAAGGAACAGGATAAGAGGTATTATAATTAATAAATTTCGAGGGGATAAAGAGATATTACAACCAGGGTTAAATTATTTAGAGAGAAAGACCAAGAAACCGGTATTAGGCATAATCCCCTATTTTAGGGATATTCAGATAGAAGAAGAGGATTCAGTGAATTCAGAAAAAAATAGATACTATACACAGCCAGAACTGGGCAAGATTAATATTGAAGTTCTATATCTTCCTCATATCTCTAATTTTACTGATTTTGATCCTCTGGAGAGGGAGGAAGGTATATCTCTGCGCTATGTAAAAATAGGGGAGAGATCAAGTGCTCCTGATTTATTAATTATACCAGGGAGTAAAAATACTCTCGATGACCTTTATTATTTAAAAAAATCAGGTTATCAGAAAGAAATTTCAAATAGATTAAAGAAAGGCACAGTAATTGTAGGGATTTGTGGGGGTTGGCAGATGTTAGGTAGAGAGCTTTATGATCCTGAACACACTGAGTCATCCCGAGAGAAGATTGGAGGATTGGGTTTGATTAATGGAGTAACTACTCTCAAATCTAAAAAAATTACGTTTCAGGTAAGAGCCCACCTTTTGCCTAACCCCTTTTTCAATATTCAAGACGAATTAGTAGGTTATGAGATACACACAGGAGAAACTATTTTATCGGGGGATGAGAAGCCATTATTTAAAATTACCCAAAGAGGTTCTATTCAAACTGATATTAATGATGGAGTAGTTAGTAAAAAAGGAATGGTTTGGGGAACTTATATTCATGGAATATTTGATAATAGTAGTTTTCGGAGATCTTTTATAAATTTTTTAAAAAGTAAAAAAGGATTAATGATTTCCAATGGTGTTAATCAAGATAGAATATCTTATCAAGAACAAAAAGATAGAGAGTATGATAGATTAGCTTGCTTGATTAGGGATAATTTAGATATGGATAAGATTTATCATATTTTGGGAACAGAGAAAAGATAAACAATGAAAGAAATTATTACTGCCTATTTTTTAGATCTAATTATTGGTGACCCGGATTGGCTTCCCCATCCTGTGCGAATAATTGGGAAGGTTATTAAATATTTAGAAAGAGTATTACGAAAAGACAATCAAAACCAACAAACAGAAAAGATTAAGGGAATTATCCTGACTGCTATAACTGTTGGTTTAAGTTATTTTGTTATTTATTTTCTCATCTATATAGCTGGAATTATAAGTCCGGGGCTAAAGTTTGCCTTTTCTTCTTTTTTTATTTTTACTACTCTTTCTACTAAAAATTTAGGAGAAGAGGCATTCTCAGTCTATCGAGCTTTAAAGGGAGATAATTTAGAATTAGCTCGAGAGAGGGTGTCTCGGATAGTAGGAAGAGATACCAAGGATTTAGATGAAGAAGAGATTGTGCGAGCTGCTATAGAAACAATAGCGGAAAGCACAGTAGATGGAATTATTTCTCCTCTCTTTTATACTGTTTTAGGTGGAGCTCCTCTGGCTATGGCTTATAAAGCAGTTAATACTCTGGATTCTATGGTAGGATATAAAAATGAGAAGTATCTTCACTTTGGTTGGTTTTCCGCCAAGGTGGATGACCTGGTTAATTATCTTCCTGCTCGTATTAGTGTTCTTTTGATTCCGGTGGCAAGTTTAATAGTTAGACAAAGAGGTGTGATGGCATTACGAATAATTTTTCGAGATGGAAAGAAATCACCCAGTCCTAATGCCGGAATACCGGAGGCAGGTTTTGCCGGTGCTTTAGGTATTCAATTAGGAGGAGTTAACTTTTACCAGGGAGAAAGGGAATATCGACCAATTTTAGGGGAGAAACTAAAAAAGAAAAGTCCAAAAGATATTTTAAAAGCTATTCGGTTGTCTTATACAGTTTCAATGTTAATGTTTTTAAGTGGTTTGGCAATTCTATTATTGTAAAAAGATTACATTATTACTTGGGGAACATTAAGGTCAGGGTGGTTTATTAATATTGGTTTTACTCCATATACCTTTTGCAAATTTTCTGAATTAAGTACTTCTTGAGGTGTTCCTATTTGTTCTATTCTTCCTTCATTTAAAAGTATAAGACGGTCAGAAGCTATGCTGGCTAAATTTAAGTCATGAAAAATGGAAATAATAGTTAATCCCTCTTCTTGAAGAGCTTTTTTTAAAAGATTTAACATTTCATATTTATATTTTAAATCTAAGTGGGAAGTAAATTCATCTAAAAGTAAAAGTTGAGGAGTTTGGGCTAAGGCTTTGGCCATAAAAATTCTTTGTCTTTCGCCTCCGCTTATTTCCTGAATATTGTTTTCAGAAAGAGATAAAGAATGGGTTTTTTTCATTGCTTCTCGAGATATTCGATAATCTTCCAGGGTCTCTCCTTTTAATCGAGAGATATAAGGCAACCTTCCCATAAATACTACTTCTTTGGCTTTGAAATTAAAAGCAACCCAGGTATCTTGAGGAACTACTGAGATAAATTTGGCGATTTTTTCTATAGAAAAATTATTTAGGTCTTGATTCAGGAGCAATATACTTCCCTTACTTGGTTTTAAGATTCCTGAAATAACTTTTAAAAGGGTAGTTTTTCCACTACCATTTGGTCCGATAATTCCTAATAACTCTCCCCTGGATAAAGAAAAATTTATATCTGATAAGATTTCTCGATGATGATTATAAGAAAAGCTAACTCCTTTTATAGTTAAAATAGGGCTATGGAAAGACATTTTAGCTATTATTTCCTCCTTAGAAGATAAATAAACATAGGAGCACCCACCAGAGCAGTTATTGCTCCAATAGGTATTTCCGAAGGGGAGATTACCATTCGAGCCAAAGTATCACATAGAATAAGGAAAATTGCCCCTAAAAGTGCTGAAGCAGGAAGCATAACTCGATGGTCTGGACCGATTAAAAGTCGGGCAATATGAGGTATGATAAGCCCCACAAATCCTATGAGGCCAGTAAAAGAGACTACCGTAGCTATAATTATCGAGCCAATAAAAAAGATACGCATTCTTAATTTACCAGTATTAACTCCTAAATGCAGGGCTTCTTCTTCTCCCAAAGATAAGGCATTTAAGTCTAAAGAAGAAAAGAATAATAATAAACAGCCGATTATTACCGGTAGAGTAATTAGGCTTATTTTTTTCCAGTCGGCAGTGGATAAATCACCCATCAGCCAGAAGATCATAGAATGTAATTCTCTTTTAGAAAGAGCTAAAAGTACAGTTATTAATGCAGAGAAGAGAAAGTTAATAGCCACACCAGCCAGAAGTAAACCGGTTGAATTTACAGAATAGCTGATTTTGGAAGATAAGTATACCAGATAAAGAGAAAGCATAGCTCCCAAAAAAGCAAATAAGGGAAGATAAGAAGCTAAATAGTACCCAGTAGCATATTGCAAAGCAATACCAATACAAGCTCCCAGGGCAGCCCCAGCAGATACTCCTAAAATATAAGGATCAGCTAAAGGGTTTCTTAAGATTCCCTGGAAAGCTCCTCCTACTGTGGCTAAAGCTATTCCAGTAAGAGTAGCCATTATGATTCGAGGAGCTCGTAATTGCCAGACAATTAAACTATTAGTTTTATCTAATGAACTATTCCATATAAGGGAAAAAATTTCTTTGGGGTGGATGGAGACCACCCCAAAGTTAAGACAAATAAGACTTACTCCCAGGATTCCTAAACTTCCTCCCAGAATCATCAAGATTAATTTTTTTTGCCAGTTGGTGTAACCGGCAATTTCTTTTGGTGATTTATTTATGGAAAATTTCATATAACAATTCAAGCCCATCTACTAATCGAGGTCCCGCACGGTAAAAGAGATCTTCATTTACTATAAAGATACTTTGTGTTTTGATTGCCGGAATATTAGACCAACCCGGCCGATTAGATATATTTTCTTTAACCTTTGATTCTTCTCCGGGGTTCATCGCTCCAATAGGAATTATAATTATTTCTGGCTCTGCTTCCGCTACAAATTCTGGGCTTATTTTTACCCAACCAGGTAGGCTGGCAGCGATATTTTCCCCCCCAGACAAAGTAATTAATTCATTAAATAAAGTTCCTTCTCCCGGAGTGTAGATAGTTTCATAAGTTCCTCCGATAAATACCTTGGGACGGTTAGAAATAGCAAGTTTGGAAACTTCAGTTTTAATTTTATCCACTCTTTGTGATAAATCTTCCAGCAAAATATTGCCTTTTTCAGGTATTCCACAAACAGTAGCCACCATTTTTATACTTTTGAGAGTTTCCTTGATGGTTAAAGGTTCAATAACTAATACATTAAAACCTAATTTTCGGAGGCGGGGGATTTCTTGTAGTTGAAACCCGGCATAAGCAAGGATGAAGTCTGGTTTTAAGGATACGATTTTTTCTAGATTTAAGGGGGACATTTCTCCGATTTTTTCTATATTTTTAGTTTCTTCCGGAAAATTACAATAGTTAGTAATTCCTACAATTTTATCCTTAAGCCCCAGGGCAAATAATATTTCAGTGTTTTCGGGGGAAGTGGAAATAATCCGCTGAGGTTCCTGGAGAATATTTACTATAGTTCCGGTATTATCGATTATAGATAGTGGATAGTTAACACTATCAGCTAAACTAAATAGTGGGGAAAAGCTTAATACAAAAAGTAAAGCAAAAACTAAAATTGATTTTTTAAAAATTCTCATGGTTAATCTCCTTTTTAATTATATTAGTTAGTTAGAATAATTAGAAACTTTTTTGTGTTTTATAATTTTTCAATATTTTATAAATGAAAATAACACCCCCTTTTCCACGAAGAAGTGATTAATTCGTCTAAGCAGGCAGGTCTCCTGGCTTAAGGGGTCAGCCTAATTGCTGTGCCTTCCCATCTATCACTCTATAAAAAGTGTTTAACAGTGGCTTAGTACAGCTTTCGTAACCCTTTACAGTAGCGGGTCTGCGGTGGATTTTCACCACTCTTCCCTTAACCTGCTTATCTTTAAATATTTAATTTTGACCATAAAAATTATAACTTATTCCAAGAAAAATTACAATATAATGGTTGTGACCCAAAAAGTAAACAAACCTGTCCTCGACCTGATCGGGGAATGGTAATGTAGGGGTCG
>NZ_PFKO01000318.1:0-5628 GCF_002784285.1 Candidatus Infernicultor aquiphilus | reverse complement strand
TAGTCTTGGCCCAGCTATACTCTATCTAGAGCTCTTAAGTTACTGTCATAAAGGAAAAGATACTGCCTGGCCTTCTATTAAAACAAAAACCTTCCTCGGGAGGATATGACCATAATCTTTATCAGATAGGCTTATTAGATAAAGACCGGATTCTTCTTCCTCCCGTAGAAAGACTACCAGAAGATAAGGAAGAAATCATCTCCGGGATAGCGAAAGAAGTTCCTTCCCCTAATCAAAATAATCCCCAGAAAATAATTATGGATAAGAAAGAAAGGATAAAAGAAGAATTGAAAAAATTAAATCTGGATAAAAAATCAATCGATAAAATAATTTTAAATTATTCCTTAGAGGGTATTGAGGAAAAATTAGAACTTCTCCAGATCAAGAGAAAGGTAGTAAATCCAGCCGGCTGGCTCATTGCTGCCCTTAAAGAAGACTATACCACCTTAGAATCATATGAAAAACCAGAAGAGTTACTCCCTCCAGTAAAACAGAAAGAAGAAATAAAAAGACTACCCAGAGAAGAGGAATTAAAATGGATCAGAAAGATAAGAGAAATTATTTCAAAATAAATGAATATAAAAGTAGCCTGTCCTGTTCCTATTTATTTTATTTATTATTAATTTATTTATCTTTATAGATATCGCTAATTTTTTTACCTTTTTTTAAGATTAAGTGTACATTTTTTAATTCATTCGGAATATTTATTTCTTGGGTACACTTTTCAAGACAAATTCCACAGTTGATACATAATGATGCATTTCCGTTAGATTTGGTCTGGTTTAACTTTTTCGGAGAGTTGGCCATTTTTTTATAATCCCGTTTATTTAACCATTTACGAACATTGCTTTTTTCCAAGGCTACATTGTTTAAGATAGCAAAATTCTGGGGAATATTTACCCCGGAAGGACAGGGCAAGCAATATTTGCAGGATGTACAGGGAACCAATATTTTCTTACGATAAATTTTAATTAAATCACCTATGATGTTCAAATCTTCTTCCTGTAAAGAACTTACCCCCGATCGGCCAGCACTATCACAATTTTCATTTAACATTTGCAAGCTATTCATTCCGTTTAAAACCACGGATATCTCCGGAAGATTCCACAAATACTGTAGTGCCCAATCAACCGGAGATCTTTTTATTTTCGATCTTTTCATAACTTCCCATGCTTCAGCGGGCGGGTTGGCCAATCTTCCCCCCTTTTAGAGGTTCCATAATCACCACTGCCATTCCTTTTCCCGCTGCATATTTTAAGCCTTCGGTTGTTGCTTGAATTGCTGTATCCATATAATTGTATTGTATTTGCACTACATCCCAAGGATAAAAATCTACAACCTCTTTAAATACCGGCAAGGTATCGTGAAATGAAAAACCAATATACTTTATTTTACCATTTTTTTTAGCTTCTATCATTTTATCAATTAAATTATATTTTTTTAATTTTTCCAACCCTGATTTATTCATGGCATGAAAAAGATAGCTATCTATATAATCAATTTGCAATTTTTTTAATTGTTTATTTAAAAATTTATCAAAATCTTCTGCTTTGTTCACCAAAAATAACGGGCTCTTGGTAACTAAATGAACTTTTTCTCTATAACCACCCTGCAGTGCCATGCCCACAATTTTTTCACTTGCACCAAAATGATATACCCATGCAGTATCTAGGTAGTTAATTCCTTTATCGACTGCACTTTTAATCAGTTTAATTGATTTTGGCATATCGACCTGTAAAGGCATCAACTTTTTTGTTGGAAGCCTCATACAGCCTAATCCAAGAGCTGATACTTTAAAGCCGGTAGAGCCAAATTTTCGATACTTCATAAAATCCTCTCCAAATATAATTTAAATAGAGACACATCCTATAGCTCCTCAGATCCCATAGGTTGTCCGCTAAAATTTACCGGATTATTAACCTGGTATACCTTCTCTATTTATCTAATTTAAAAATAAAATATTAATCATCTAAGAAAATGGGATGTGTCTCTTGTATATTACTAGTAACTTATTATTGATCTAGAAAATATGTTAATATGATACTGGATGAGTTTGTAGTTGGTTAAGACCGTTGTGTCCCTGGAGCAATCATTATTTTGATGATTAGCTCGTTTTATAGATGGACCGCCCTTCTACAATCTTGGACAGTATCAGAAGCGAAATATTAAATATTTCAGCTTGCATTACCACAAGGTAAAGTTATAGAAGGGCGACCATGCAAACTCTCCTAAAAAATCATCAGGAGGTTTCATTATGTATTATATCGGAATTGACGTATCAAAGAAAGACCTATCGGTATTTGATGGTAAAGATTTAAAATTTATAAATCAAGAAGGTTTAAACGCTTTTAAAAAATACCTAAAAAAGAAATATCCTCTTTCAGAGATAGTTATCATCTTTGAACCAACCGGGATATACTCACAATACTTAAAAGAATTTTGTGCCGAAAATAGTATAAAGGCTTATATCGTAAACCCCAAGAGGAGCCATAACTTTGCCCGGAGTTTAGGTATACGCCCCAAGACCGATAAGATTGATGCTCGAACTCTCTATCAATTCCATAAGCTTACGGAGGCAAAGGATATCAAGGTACCTGAAATAGACCAACAGGCTAAGACCCTATCCAGTTATCTGGTAAGTTATGAATTTGCCGTAAAACAGAGAGTAGCTTTATCTAATCATTTAGAGAGCTTGCGAGATAAGCAACTCATTACTCTGATCAAAAAAGAGTTAAAAAGAGCTCAAGAATTAGAAGATAAGATCTTTAATGATATCAAAGAATACGTTAGTAAAAACCAGAACCTAAAAGAAGATTACCAGAGGTTGCTTACTATCTCTGGGGTAGGGGAAAAAACGGCTATCGTCCTACTTACTCTATTTAAAACTTATCCAGGTACCAACCGGGCACAGATCACTGCTTTAGTAGGATTAGACCCTACCAGAAGAGAATCTGGAACCTCGGTAAAGGGTAAGGTTAAGATCAGCAAAAACGGCAAGGGAATATACCGTAAGGTATTCTATCTACCTACCGTTTGTGCCACGGTTCATAATCAAAAGATAAGGATATTTTATCAAAGATTATTAACTAATCATAAGGTCAAGAAATTAGCCATAATTGCTTCTATGAGAAAGATACTCTTAATAGCTCATGCTATGTATAGAGATAAGACCGAATATGTTGCTGCTTAGATTTTTTAAAATATTTATAATAAAATACAGCGTCTAAAGTGAGAGTTTGCGGGTTGACTTTCAACACAGTATCTATTTTATTTTATTATTTTATTATTTTATTCCCTATTTATTATTTATTATTTAATCAATAATCTTTTTTTAGCAATCTTTACATATTGTATTTCTTTTTCAATGCCAATCCAATTGCGACCGTATCTTTGAGCTACAACGGCAGTTGTTCCGCTTCCTAAGAACGGATCTAAAACAATATCGCCCTTATTTGAGCTTGCTAAAATAATTCTTTTTAGCATTTCTTCCGGTTTTTGCGTTGGATGTAATGCTTTTCCGTCTTTTCCTCTAATTCTCTCTTTCCCTTGAACTAATGGTATTTCCCATAAATCACGCATTTGCTTTTCTTCTCCATTCTTTTGTTTTTCAGGATTGATCTCTTTGATTTTTTCGTAATTAAAAGTCCAACCAGACCCTTTTACTGCCCAAACAACAAATTCAGTCGAATGAGTAAAAACTCGTTTTGTCATGTTTGGCATCGCGTTTGTTTTGTACCAAGTAATGATATTGTTTATTTTAAAATCAAGTTGCTTTAAGACTATCATTACTTCGGCTATATTGTGATAACTGCAGGCAATGTAAATTGATCCTGTTTCTTTTAGAACCTTATAACCTCCCCTGATCCATTTTCTTGTAAATTGTAGATATTCAGGAGCTGTCATTTTGTCCCAATGTTCGTTTACCATATACCAATCTCCGCCTGTTTTACTTCCTTTCCACTTTAAGCCGTTTCCAGAAAGATTATATGGAGGATCGGCAAAAATAAGATCAATTGAATTCTCATCAATTTTTTTATTTAAGATTTCTATGCAGTCGCCGTTGTAAATAATATTTTTTTTCATAGTTAAATATTAAGGCCTTTTTGCCAAGATGTAATAGTATTCGAAATATTTTTTATCCATTCGTTTGAATCGGATAAGTTTTTTGAGGCTTCTAGAATTTTATCATAAAGACTAAAGAGTTCGTTGTGCCTCAAGAATTTTCCATTTTGCTTTATTTCGACAAGAATTTTTAGAAGTTCTACAAAGACATTGACTGATAAGGGGATAATTCTTTGTTTTTGCCCTTCATATTCATATTTTATAGCAGTCCAAAAAGTGTTTATTGTGTCTCGATGTAATTTTGGAGCTACAAACAAGCAATAAGCCTTCTTGTCTTGATATTTATTTTCAAAATCCCTTAAATGTCTCATCACCGGCTGACCTTCGTTATACCATTGGTTACGCCCCGTAAGCATTGTAACCTCACAAATTGCATTGTAATTTTCATAAAAACACTCAATATCTGGTATATTTGCTGGAGCTGTAAAGGTTGGTTCGTTGTCATCTCCTACGGGATAGTTCGGTTTTATTTTTAAGGCATCATTTAAGGCATTAAGCCCGAGCGATAAAAGTTTTTCCAATAAGATTGATTTATCATCGGCATTAAAAATATTTTCAAGTTCTTCGATGTATTTTTTGATCTGTTCAATTTCTTGTGATTTTTGATGATTTTGTTTGTCTTGTAGCTCTCTTCGATAGTGTCTCAAATCATCAATAAATATTTTTAGTTCATCTTCGTCAAATTTTTTATAATCCAAAAAAGTTTTTGGTGTTGCCACTATTTCTTTCTCATATGACTTTATGTTTTCCAGTAATTTTATGGCAATTTCAGTAAGTTTTTCTTTAGTTTCCCATGGTAGTTTTGGCTTAGAAATATCAGAAATATAATCTAAGTATTCCTCTTTTGATCCAAAGGTTTTAGATTGAGCATTATCAAAATCCAATAAAGCATTAATTTCAACCGATCTCCTTGGCTCTAAATCAATATAAAAACCACCTCCACGAATATAGATGTAACGTGTTAAGCGAAAGTATCTAATAGCGTTGTCTCCGTAATCTTTGAGGTTTTTTAATAATTTTTGAATCTCTATACTATTTGCTGTTCCTAAAAATTCTTTTGCAAAAACTTTTTTATATCTATCTAAAATTATTCTTTGCTCCTGTTTTGTTTTGCCTCTAAGATTTCCTCTCAATGTAATAATTTTTTCAGCACAAGAGTCAATATCTTCATAATTAACTAAGGTTGGACAAAATAAAGAAAATTCTTCTTTGCTGATTCCTTTTACTTTTTCCTCTAATTTTTCTGATTTTTCATTTACTTTCTGAATAAGATGAAGAACACCAATAAATGGTTTTATGTCATAACCATCTTCAAGTTTATAATCATTGCTATCAAGATTTGGGATTTGCCACTTTATAAAACTTCTAAAAAATATTTCACCAAGATCAAAATCGTCTCTTAAAAATAATTTCCCCAAGCTAGTGTCTTGTAACGGAAGTATCTTTACAGTTAGGTAGTTTTCTAAGAATCTCATTTGCTGTCTTTGTCCATATGAATGGTTTCGG
>NZ_PFKO01000009.1:0-5119 GCF_002784285.1 Candidatus Infernicultor aquiphilus | reverse complement strand
ATTGTTTCAGGCTCATCTTCAGATTAGAAAAGACTGCCCTGACCCCATATTGCTGCTAAGCCTTCGGTAACTTTTTTACAATTTCATCTCCTACTTGTTCAGTAGAAGATTTTCCACTTAGATCTTGAGTTCTTACTTTTCCTTCGCTCAAAACTTTCTCTACTGCGTCCTCTATATCTTTCGCTACTTCTATTTCCCCCAGAAACTCCAACATCATCGCCCCAGCCAGTATGGTAGCAGTAGGGTTGGAAATGTTTTTACGAGCTATATCGGGGGCAGAACCATGAATAGGTTCAAACATGGAAACACCTTCAGGGTTTATATTTCCCCCGGCGGCTATTCCTAAACCACCTTGAATCATCGCCGCCAAATCGGTAATAATATCTCCGAACATATTAGGGGTAACTACTACCTTGAACCACTCGGGTTTCTGAATAAAATACATAGTAATAGCATCGACAAAGTTAAATTCAGTTTTTATATCTGGATATTGAGTTGATACCTCCTCAAAGATATCTCTCCAAAGTCCGTAAATATCAGTCAATACATTGGCTTTATCTACTGAGGTTACTCTTTTTAAGTTCTTCTTCTGAGCCAATTCAAAGGCATATTTAATTACCCTTTGGGTCCCGGGTCTGCTAACTAAACCGATCTGATAGGCCATCTCTTCTTCTGGTTCTAAGTTGAAATCTACCTGAATTTTAGCCTTGTAGAGTTTTCTTAATACTTCTAAATGGTCTTGATTTGTTCTGGCTTTAAACCTTCCCCCAATTCCTACATAGAAGTCTTCGGTATTCTCTCTAACTACGTAAAAATTAATATCTTCCGGGTTTTTATCTTTTAAAGGACAGGGAACTCCTTTGTATAATCTGATGGGACGGAGATTAATATACTGATCAAAGTAAAATCTGGCTTTTAATAATATCTCCTTTTCTAGAATACCCGGCTTTACTCGGGGGTCACCAACTGCCCCAAAGTATATGGCATCCATATCTTCTATCTCTTTTAAGGCACTATCAGGTAATAATTCCCCGGTCTTCAGGTAATGTTCGGTCCCAAAGGGATATTCGGTCCAGTTAATTTTTAATCCGTACTGGTTGGAGGCTGCCTCAATTACTTTTTTACCTTCTCTGATTATCTCCGGTCCTATTCCATCACCGGGAATCAAAGCTATGTTATACATCTATTTCTCTCCTTTTTAATTCTTCTTTGACATATTCTTTTAATCCACCAACAGATATTACTTTCTGGATAAATTCAGGCAGAAGATTAGTTCTATAAACTTTATTGGTGGATAAATTTTTTATAGTTCCCTTTACTGTGTCTATTTCTAATAATTCGCCTTCAGTGCATTGGTCTGTAATTTCTTCAGATTCAAAGATTGGAAGTCCAATATTTATCGCATTTCTAAAAAATATTCGGGCAAAAGATTTAGCAATAATACAGGATAGCCCTGCCGCTTTAAGGGCAATAGGGGCATGCTCTCGGGAACTTCCACATCCAAAATTCTTACCTGCTACAATAATATCTCCTCTGCTTATTTTTTTAGTAAACTGGGGGTCATAATCTTCCATACAGTGGAGAGCAAGTTCGGTAGGATCAGAAGTATTCAGATAGCGGGCTGGGATAATTACATCAGTATCAATATTATCTCTAAATTTCCAAACTTTTCCTTTGATAATCATCTTATTTTACCTCCTCTGGACTGACTATTCTCCCTGCCACAGCAGAGGCGGCAGCAACAGCAGGACTGGCAAGATACACTTCACTTTCAGGATGACCCATTCTTCCTACAAAATTTCTATTAGTGGTAGAGATAGCTCTTTCTCCTTTAGCTAAAATACCCATATAACCACCTAAACAAGGACCGCAAGTAGGGGTGCTTACTGCTGCCCCGGCAGAAACAAATAGATCGATTAATCCTTCCCGAAGAGCTTGTAGATAAATATCTTGAGTAGCTGGAATAATAATTAATCTAACCTCGGGGTGAACTTGTTGTCCTTTTAAGACTTCAGCGGCTATACGTAAATCTTCTATCCTTCCATTAGTACAGGACCCAATAATAGATTGATCAATTTTAATATAGCCAACCTCACTGATTGGTTTAGCATTCTCAGGTAAGTGAGGAAAGGCAACTTGTGGTTCAATTTTACTAACCTCAAATTCAATAACTTTTTCATAGGATGCCTCAGGATCACTTTTATATAATTGATAAGGTCGAGTAGCTCTTCCCTGCAAATATTCTAAAGTAATCTGGTCAGGCTCAATAATGGCTGTTTTTGCCCCTGCTTCAACTGCCATATTACACATAGTAAATCTATTGTCCATAGAAAGTCTTTTAATCACTTCTCCACTAAACTCAATCACTTGGTAATTTGCACCATCCACCCCAATCTTAGAAATGGTGTATAAGATTAAGTCTTTTCCGCTTACCCATTTATTTAATTTTCCAGAATATATAAACTTGATAGTAGGAGGTACTTTAAGCCATACTTCTCCCAGAGCCATAATAGCTGCTAAATCGGTACTACCTACACCAATAGCAAAAGCACCCAAGGCCCCAGAAGTATCAGTATGAGAATCAGCACCTACTACCACATCTCCAGGAAGGACCAAGCCCTTTTCTGGTAAAAGAGCATGTTCTACTCCCATCTTTCCTACTTCAAAATAATTCTCTATTCCTTGTTCTTGAGCAAATTCTCTTAACAATTTACACTGTTCAGCAGATTTGATATCTTTATTAGGGGCAAAATGATCAGGAATTAGTCCTATCTTCTTCCTATCAAATACCTCTTTTGCCCCACTTTCTTTAAAATACTTTATGGCTAGAGGGGCAGTAATATCATTAGCAAAAGCAAAATCGACTCGAACATTAATTATATCTCCTATTTTAAAATCATCTTTTTCTGTATGGGCAGAAAGTATTTTTTCCACAATCGTTCTTCCCATGTACTATTTTTCTCCTTTTTAGAAGTATTATTAAATATTTTAGCAATATTATATAATATGTTATAAAATTTATCATCTAAATTTTATAAATTTTATAAATTGCTAGTTAATTTTATATCTTATTTTTATTTTTTCTTCTTTCTTCTGTTCTTATGGCTTCTTTTAAAGACTTAACAAAATTACTTATCTGAGGTAACATTACTGATAAATCCTTTCGAGAATTCTCTATCAATTTTACTACTGCACTTCCCACAATTACTGCATCAGCGTATTTTGTTGCTTCTTTAGCCTGCTCAGGGCCGCTAATACCAAAACCTATTGCCAAAGGCATATCTGTATAAAGGCGAATTTTTTCTATCATTTCTACAATTTTCGGAGAAAAATTTTTTCTGACTCCGGTTACTCCAGTAACAGAAACACAATAGATAAATCCTCGAGCACTTTGAGCTATAGCAGCAATTCTTTGCGGAGTACTAGTAGGGGCTATAAAAGAAATTAATTCTATTCCAAACCTCTCGGTAATACCCCGCAATTCCTTGCTTTCCTCCAAAGGCAGATCAGGGACAATAAGACCATCCACGCCAACTGCCTTGCTATCTGCCACAAAACGATCTAAACCGTAACAAAAAATAGGATTATAGTAAGTCATTAGAGCAATCGGAACTGAAGACTTTTTCCGTATTTTTTCTATTGTGCTCAATATTTTGGAAATAGTCACTTTTCCTTTTAAGGCTCGATAAGAAGCCTGTTGGATAGTAGGTCCATCTGCTAAAGGATCTGAAAAAGGTATACCCAACTCTACTACATCAGCCCCCGCCTCAGCTATACTATAAACCAATTCTTCAGTTATTTTTAAATTAGGATCCCCTGCTGTTATATATATAATTAGAGACTTTTTTCCTTTTTCTCTTAAATTACGTAAAACTTTCTCAATTCTCATTATTCCACCCCCAATTTATCAATAGCTACTTCTGTATCTTTATCCCCCCGACCAGAAAGACAGACTACCACAACCTCTTCCTTTTTGGTCTTGGGGATTAACTTTGGCAAATAAGCCAGGGCATGAGCACTTTCTAAGGCGGGAATAATTCCCTCTGTTCGAGAAAGCAATTGGAATGCTTCTAATGCTTCATTGTCAGTAACTGATACATAGGTAGCCCGACCAGTTTTCTTTAGATAAGCATGTTCAGGACCAACACCGGGATAATCTAGACCAGCCGATATAGTATAAGCCTCTTTTATCTGTCCATCTTCATCTTGTAAAACGAAACTCTTTGTGCCATGAAGCACTCCTACTTTCCCATTACCCAGAGTGGCGGCATGTTCCTGACTGGCCAAGCCATGTCCAGCTGCTTCAACTCCATACATTTTCACTTTATTTTCACCACAAAAAGGATAGAACAGTCCCATCGCATTGCTACCTCCACCTACACAAGCAACTAAATAATCAGGCAGACGACCTTCTTTGGCTATAATTTGTTCCTTTACCTCTTGGCCAATTACTGATTGAAAATCTCTTACCATCATAGGATAAGGATGAGGACCAACTACTGAACCAATCATATAGTATGTATCTTCTACATTAGAAACCCAATCTCTAATTGCCTCGCTAACCGCATCTTTTAAAGTTCTGCTTCCCGATTTCACCGGGATTACTTCTGCCCCCAAAAGTTTTATTCGAAAAACATTAAGAGCTTGTCGTTTTATATCTACTTCCCCCATATATATAACACAAGAAAAGCCAAATAAAGCAGAAACGGTAGCTACAGCAACACCATGCTGACCAGCTCCTGTTTCTGCAATAATACGTTTCTTCCCCATTTGCTGAGCTAAAAGTACCTGCCCAATCGCATTATTAATCTTGTGTGCACCAGTATGATTTAAATCTTCTCGCTTTAAATAAATTTTTGCTCCTCCTAATTTTTCTGTTAATCTCTTGGCGTAATAGAGAATAGAAGGTCTTCCAATATAATTTTTAAAATAATACTGTAAATCTCTCTGAAAATTAACACTTTCCTTCGCCTTCTGATAAGCAATTTCAAGTTCTGATATAGCTGACATTAGAGTTTCTGGCACATATTTACCACCAAATTCACCAAAATAACCTCTTTTATCGGGTAATATTTTGTTCATTTTCCCACCTCCAAACTTCTTGTATAAATTTTCTTAT
>NZ_PFKO01000010.1:0-4871 GCF_002784285.1 Candidatus Infernicultor aquiphilus | reverse complement strand
GCTGAAGTAAGGGTAGTTTTACCATGGTCTACATGACCGATAGTACCCACATTTATATGGGGCTTAGTTCTTACAAATTTTTCTTTTGCCATTTTATTTCTTCCTCCTTAAATAATTTAAAAAAGTAAAATATCAATATTTGGAGCCCACGACCGGAATTGAACCGGTGACCTCATCCTTACCAAGGATGCGCTCTACCGACTGAGCTACGCGGGCAAGATACTTCAGTGGTGGGGAGGGAAGGATTCGAACCTTCGAAGGCGTTCAGCCAACGGATCTACAGTCCGCTCCATTTAACCACTTTGGTACCTCCCCTTAATTTATACTATTTTTATTTCTACCTTCTATCTGGAGCCGATGATCCGGTTCGAACGGATGACCTGCTGATTACAAATCAGCTGCTCTACCAACTGAGCTACATCGGCAATTTTACACATTATAATTATTTTTGATAATTAAGTCAACCATTTAAAAATTATTTTCCAATTAATTCTAATTTCCGTTTTATTCTCTGTAGAGCATTATCAATAGATTTTACATGTCTTCCTAATTCGCCGGCAATTTCTTGATAAGTTTTAGCATCTAAATAAGATTCTAAAACGTCCCTCTCTAAATCTGATAATATTCTTTTAATTTTCTTTTTAAGAATATTTAATTTTTCATTATTTAAAAATAAATCTTGAGGGTCATTAATATTCATATTATCTACAATATCTAATAAAGTCCTATCTGAATCCTCACTATAAATCGGTCTATTAAGAGATACATATGAATTCAAAGGTATATGTTTCTGTCGAGTAGTGCTTTTTATAGCGGTAATAATCTGTCGAGTGATACACAATTCAGCAAATGCTTTAAAAGAAGAAAGTTTCTTAAATTGAAAATTTCTTACCGCTTTATAAAGTCCAATCATTCCTTCTTGGATAATATCTTCTGTATCAGCACCGATTAAGAAATATGAGCGAGCTTTCATTTTAACTAATCTTTTATATTTATTAATTAAATATTCTTCCGCCACTAAATCTCCTTGGCAAGCCAAATAAACAAGTTCTTCATCATCGCAACTCCTACAATTAATAAAACATTTTTCCCCTTCTTTTGGTTTCATTAATTGATCCCCCTTAAAGATCTTTTTCGTATCGCGTATATAGTATAGCGTTTATCGTATAGCAATTTAGTATCGAGTATCGCGTATCGCGTTAAAGAAATAAGGTTCAGGCGTAGGCGTACAATGAATTGTACCCTTTCTAATGCTGCTTGCTTTTGTCTCTTGTAAACGTATGGTATTACACCTCTTGAGGGCGTATGCAATACGCCCCTACTTTTTTTCAAACTTGAAACTTGCAACTCGAAACTTATTACTTGTTAGACATTACTCATCACTTATTACTATATTTTACTACATACTATATACTAATTTGCCTTCTTTCTTCTTCTTTTCTCGCTCTACGCTATACGCTCAACACTATCTTGCTATTCGCTATTTATCTTTTTCCACCTTACCCCTTCAGTTGTATCTTCCAGGATTACTCCTTTTCTCTTTAATTCATCTCTAATTTTATCTGATTTCTCCCAATTCTTCTCTTTTCTTGCTTTTTCCCTATCCTCAATTAACTTTTTAATTTCTTGTTCGAAACTTTGTTCTCTATCAAAATCTTTTAAAATACCTAATACCTTACCTGCTAAATCCTGGTAAAATTTAATAATTTCTTCTAGTATTATTTTATTCTTTAAACTTGGAGAATTCAGGTATATGTTCACATCTTTGGCAAAACCAAATAGTCGACTTAAAGCAACAGGGGTATTAAAGTCATCATCCATAGCTTTGATAAATTGTTGTTCACCTTCTTTTCTTTTTTCTAAAATTAATTCATCATCCTTATCTTTAAATTTTTTAAATTTATCCTGTTTTAATAAATGTTTTACATTATAAATTATATTATTTAATCTTTGTAAACTATTCTGGGCTTGTTGAAGCTGCTCTTCACTAAAATTAAGAGGACTTCTATAATGAGCTGAAAGGATAAAATATCGAATTACTTCTCCTTTGTATTTCCGGATAATATCTCTTACCTTCATTATATTCCCTAAAGATTTAGACATTTTCTGATTATTTAAACAAAGATAACCATTATGCATCCAGTATCTCACGTACTGTTGATTAGTGTTTGCTTCACTTTGAGCAATTTCATTTTCATGATGAGGAAAGATTAAATCCGAACCACCAGCATGGATATCAAAAGTTTTTCCTAAATATTTCATCGACATAGCTGAACATTCAATATGCCAGCCAGGTCTCCCCTTCCCCCAAGGGCTATCCCAAGAGGGTTCTCCTTCTTTAGCCTTCTTCCATAAAGCAAAATCAATGGCATCTCTCTTTCTTTCATCTACTTCAACTCGTGCTCCTATTTTTAATTCTTCGATATCTTGTCCAGAAAGTTTTCCATAATTTTTAAATTTAGATACCTCAAAAAATACATCCCCATCTATCTCATAAGCATATCCCTTTTCCTCTAAACCTTTCAGCAGTTCAATTATCTCTGCGATATGTTCAGTTGCTCTAGGATGAACATCAGCTCTTTCTATATTAAGAGAATCAGCATCAATAAAATACTCTTGAATAAATTTTTCTGCTAATTCTGAAACACTGATATTTAATTCCCTTGCTTTATTTATCATTTTATCATCTATATCAGTTAAGTTTTGTATATATCTTACTTTATAACCCTTAAATTTTAAAAACCTTCTAACTACTTCAAATATTATAAAAGGGCGAGCATTTCCTATATGAATAAAATTATATACCGTAGGCCCACAGACATATATCCCTACCTCTCCTTTTTTAAGCGGAATAAACTCCTCTTTTTTTCTGCTCAAAGTATTATATATCTTTAACGCCATTCTTTGTTCCTTTTCAAATCTTAATTATTCTGGTTAGTTAGTTAGACTGTACTTTTAAATTCATTAGGACTTTTATTTATTACGTTTTTTATTCTTCCAAATATCATTCTTCCTGCAGGAGTTTGCAAAATACTAGTAACCAAAATATTCACTTTTTTCCCCATATATTTGTATCCATCTTCTATTACTATCATTGTTCCGTCATCAAGGTAAGCAATTCCCTGTTCTGGTTCTTTGCCTGCCTTTATTATCTGAGTATCTATTTCCTCGCCAGGTAGAATAATCGCTTTTAAAGCATTAGCTAAATCATTGATATTTAAAACAAGAACTCCCTCCAGTTGAGCAATTTTATTTAAATTATAATCATTAGTTACTACTTTAGCTTTAAGGTCTTTAGCTAGTCTAATTATTTTATTATCAACTTCCATTTGTTCTTTATAATCTTTGCCAATAATTTTTATCCTATTCTTTCTAATTTTAGTAATTTTATTGAGTATATCTAAACCTCTACGTCCTCGTTTCCTCTTTAAAGAATCTGAAGAGTCTGCGATATGCTGAAGTTCAGATAAAACAAAACGAGGAACTATAAGTTCACCTTCTAAAAATTCTGTTTGGCAAATGTCTAAAATACGACCGTCAATAATTACACTCGTATCTAAAATTTTAGGATGCACTAAATATTTATTATCTTCTTTTTTTATTATTCTGTTGAAATTTCTAAAATTTCCAAAAAAATTAGTTACCTCATCTTTCTTGTTAATTCCTATATTTATCCCTAAAATTCCTAAAATTACACTTAATATAATGGGAAGATAGGAACCGATTACAGGAAAAAATGAAAGTGAATATGCTAATAAATTTGCAATAATAAGACCAATAATTAACCCAATAGTAGCAGCAGTAATATTCTTAGTGGGTATTTTTTGCAAATGCCCAATAATTTCTGAAAATAAACCTTGAATCCTGGTATTAAATCTAAAGGAGAGCAAAAAACCAATTGTTCCTCCTCCAGCTGTTGCTAAAACTTTGAATAAAATATTATAATAAATAGATGAGTCAGGAATAAAATAGAATTTATCAAATACTTCATAGCCTATTACTGCACCAACAATAGTAAAAATGATTTTCAAAATTCTCTTTGCTGCCATATTTATTTTCCTCCTTCTGTGCACTATTTTTTTATAAAAAAGATATAGACTTACCACCTCCTCCTATTTATCTTTTATAAATTATATCTTGTAATATAGCATGGTTAAATTTTTTTATTAACTATTTGCGATTTTATTTAATCTATTGGTATAAATATTAAATCTTTATAATCTTATAATCTATTTTCTTGAAAACTAAATAAATTATAGCATGCCCCTATGCTCCTGTCAAAATAAGGGACATCCTTTAATCTAAATTTTTTGTTTTTCAAATATTTAATATTTAAGCAATTGAAAATTAATATTTCTTGACAAAGAGATTAACCTATACATATAATTAAATAAAAGATTCTTATACAACTTTTACATTTTAAATAAAATTTAATCGCTTTCGTGTTACTTCAAGATCGCGCCTTCTTAGTAGTTTGATATTGAATTCTAAAGAGAAAAAGTATTTATGGAGGTTATAATTATGAATAAAAGTGACAATGATACATTCCAAAAAAACGTCGACCAATTCTTAATCCAACATCGGAGCATCCTTGATGTTATGACCAAATATCAAGAATCTAATGCCCGAGTAAACCGAGCAATTGCCAAAGCAGTTACACAATGTGGTTGTCTAAAAATCAATGCGAAGAAACAAATTATTCCTTCCAATACAAAATTAACAGAAATTCATAAATTTATGGATAACCATTTAGAAGGTTCATTGTGTGATAGCTGTAAAGAAATCATCGAAACGGAAATGGGCTCCAGCCTATTTTACGTAGCTGCAATATGTAGTATACTAAATCTGGATTTTAATGATATTATTAAAAA
>NZ_PFKO01000266.1:0-19949 GCF_002784285.1 Candidatus Infernicultor aquiphilus | reverse complement strand
TATATAACTTTTTAACCTTTTGATTTTTAATCATTTGGTTAGTTGGTTAGCTGGTTAAGAAAACATATTTAAGATAGAAGACTAGTTTTATAGTTTTATAGTTTTTCGTTTTTAATTTTTAGTTTTCTTAACTAATTAACCAGATAACTAGCTAACCAAATAACTAATTCTTAACGAGGTACGGGATACGAATTTATTCTGAATTCTGGCTTCTTCCTTCTATTTTCTTAGCTAATTAACCAGGTAACTAGCTAACCAACAAGTGATGTAATGTGTAACATGTGATAAGTAACCTGTAATAAGTACCTGTTTTTATAATTTGGGAAATTTAATCTTATTACTCATTACATATTACTTGTTACTGTATTTTATCGAGATACGATTAAGAAGTGGTGAGTATTTTGATTAAAATAGAAAATTTAAGCTATATATATAATTATCATAAAAAAGAACAAATAAAAGCTTTAGACAATATTAGTTTAGAAATAGAAAGTGGAGATTTTATCTCTATTATAGGTCCTAACGGATCAGGGAAATCTACTCTAGCCAGACATCTTAATTGTTTATTACTTCCTACTTCTGGAAATATCTGGGTAGAAGGAATGAATACTAAAGAAGGAGATAATACATGGAAGATTAGACAAAAAGTAGGCATGGTCTTCCAAAATCCCGACAATCAGATCGTGGCTACTACGGTAGAAGATGATATTGCTTTTGGTTTGGAAAATATTGGGATAAGTGAAAAAATTATGAAAGAGCGAGTGGATTGGGCTTTAGAGGTTGTAGAGATGGAGGAGTATAAAAAAAGTGAACCTCATTTACTTTCTGGTGGACAAAAACAAAGAGTAGCAATTGCCGGAGCCATCGCCATGCATTCTTCACATTTGGTTTTAGATGAACCTACTGCAATGCTCGATCCCCGAGGACGAAAAGAGATAATAGATATGGTTAAAAAATTAAATCAGGAAGAAAATATTACTATAATCTATATTACCCATTTAATGGACGAAGCAGCAGAGTCTAACCAAGTGATTGCCTTAGATAAAGGTAAAGTTGCTTTGGTGGGAAAACCTGAGGAGATATTTATTCAAACTGATATTTTAAAAAAATTAAGATTAGATGTTCCTCAAATAACAGAACTTGCTATAAGATTAAGTAATAAGGGATTAAATATCTCTTCTCATATTTTAAAGGTTGAAGAAATGGTGGACTCTTTATGTTTATACGTTTAGAAAATGTATACTTTACTTATAGTTTAGGAATGCCTTTCGAAACTGAAGTGTTAAAAAATATTAATTTAGAAATAAATGAAGGCGAATTTATTGGGCTAATCGGACATACTGGTTGTGGAAAAACGACTCTAATTCAACATTTTAATGGCTTACTTAAACCTACTTCCGGTAAAGTTTTTGTCGAAGGAATCGATATAAATAAAAAAGGAGTGAAGCTTAAGTTAATTAGACAAAAAATAGGTTTAGTATTTCAGTATCCTGAGAACCAATTATTCGAAGAAACAATATATCAAGAAGTTGCCTTTGGCCCAAGAAAATTAGGCTTACCAGAAGAAAAAATTGAAAAGAGAGTTCAGGAAGCCTTAAAGATAGTTGACCTTGATTATAATCTCTATGCAGAGCGTTCACCTTTTTCTCTTAGTGGAGGAGAAATGCGTCGGGTAGCTTTAGCTAGTATATTGTCTATCAGACCAAAAATGTTAGTTTTAGATGAACCTACTGCTAATCTTGATCCGCAAGGTAGAGATAATATATTATCTGAGATAAAAAAGGTACATCGCGATTTTGGAATGACTGTAGTTTTAATCTCACATAACATGGAAAAGATTGCCGAAATAGTAAAACGCCTTTTGGTAATGAACCGAGGAGAGATAATCATGGATGGCAGTCCTCAGGAGATTTTTGAAAAACATGCCAATGATTTAATCAAGATAGGGCTAGGACTTCCTCAGGTAACTGAGTGTATGTATGAATTAAAAAAAAGAGGTAAAGAAGTATATACTGGGGTATTAACTGTAGATGATGCTGAAAAAGAAATATTAAATAGAGTGAAAAAAATTAATAAAAAGATAAAAATTTAATAAATTTAATATATAAAAATTACCAAGAAGATGTGGAAAAATGATAATATTAAGGAATATTAGTTTTGGTCAGTATATTCCAAGGGATTCTTTTATTCATAATTTAGATCCCCGAATAAAAATAATAATTTGTTTAACTGTAATTATAAGCTTGTTTCTTATAACGAATTTTTGGGGATATTTTATTTTAGGCGTTTTTATAATGATTGGTATTATTACTTCCCGAGTTCATCCAAAATTTGTACTAAGAGGATTGCGCCCAATATTATATATAATTTTATTTACTTTAGTAATCCATCTTTTTATGACTGAAGGTGAAGTAATTTATCGTTTAGGTATTTTTAAAATAACTCGGGAAGGATTAATAAAGGGTTTGTTTATTTCTTGTCGATTATTTTTATTAATTTTAACTACTTCTCTACTTACTTTAGCTACTTCTCCTATATCTTTAACTGATGGGATAGAAAAGTTATTAGCAGTTTTTAAATTTATAGGTATACCTGCTCATGAGATAGCTATGATGATGACTATCGCCCTGAGGTTTATTCCGACTTTACTAGAAGAAACAGAAAAAATAATGAAAGCTCAGATTTCTCGAGGGGCAGACTTTGAAAGTGGTAATATTGTTAATAGAACGAAGAATTTAATTCCTATTTTAATACCCTTATTCATTAATTCATTTCGACGTGCTGATGAATTAGCTATTGCTATGGAAGCTAAATGCTATAGAGGGGGAGAAGGAAGAACTCATTATAGACAATTAAAAATCAAAAAAGCTGACCTCCTGACTCTTTTCTTAACTATAGTTATTACTGCTATGGTTAGTATAATGTTTTAAATTAGTTTGGTTAAATGGTTTTACCCGGTTAATTAATTAATATTAAACTAATTAACCAGAAAACCAACTAACCAGCTAACCAGAGGAAAAAATGATTAATATAAAGCTTACCATAGAATATGAAGGAACTAAATATCATGGCTGGCAAAGGCAAAAAAATTCTTTAAGCATCCAAGAAATATTAGAGGAAAAAATTTCTCAAATTACCAAAGAAAGGATAAAATTAATCGGTTCTGGAAGAACCGACGCCGGGGTGCATGCCTTAGGACAAGTAGCTAATTTTAAAACTAATAGCTCCCTTCCTTGGACGAGATTACCTTTGATCTTAAATGTTTTATTACCTTTGGACATCAGAATTAGAAAAGCAGAAATGGTAGATGATAATTTTCATGCCCGTTATAGTGCAATTAGTAAAATTTATCATTATTATATTTTAAATTATCCTAAAAATAATTACTACCTGCCCATTTTTCTAAGAAATTATGTATATTGTGTTTATAAAAAGATAAATTTAGAAGAAATAAGAAAAGCAAGTAATTTTTTACGAGGAGAACATAATTTTTCATCTTTTGCATGTTCAGGGAGTAGGATTAAAAATAGGGTTAGAAATATCCAAGAGATAACTGTTACTAAAAAAAAGGGAAGTATAATTTGTTTTCATCTTGAAGCTAATGCTTTTTTATATAAAATGGTTCGTACTATAATAGGTACACTTTTAGAGGTTGGTAGTGGCAAAAAGAGTTATTTAGAGATAAAGAAAATATTAGAGGCTGAAGATAGGAAAGTAGCAGGTAAACCCGTTCCTGCCAAAGGATTATTTTTAATGAAGGTAAATTATTAATTAGTCGTTAGTGAATAGTGAATAGTCGTTAGTATTAAATGCAAGTTGACAGTTTTCAGTTATCGGTTTACAGTTTACAGTTCATCAAAAGGACCTATAATAATATAACTCCTATGCGCTTTGAGCTTTCTATAAACTTGTAACTCGAAACCTGAAACCTGCAACTTATTACTGTATTTTATTTACTAAATACTATTCACTATTCACTAATTTAGCTTGACATCAAGACTTGATTATATTACAATTTATTATGTCGTTTTCTATTGAAAGAAAAGTGTTTTAGAAAAAATAAATTTTATCTAAATTAATTAGGCAGGGAGGAGCAAATTGAAAACTTACAGTGCAAAAGCAGATGATATTGATAGAAAATGGTATTTAATTGATGCAGAAGGTAAAATATTAGGAAGATTAGCTACTCAGATAGCTAAAATATTAAGGGGAAAGAATAAACCAACCTACACGCCATCTATGGATTTAGGTGATTATGTGGTAGTTATAAACGCTGAAAAGATTAGAGTAACCGGGAATAAACTCAAAGGGAAAATATATAGGTACCATACATTTTATCCAGGAGGTTTAAAAAGCGTTAGGTTAGAAACATTATTAAAGAGAAAACCAGAATTAGTTGTAAAAAAAGCAATACAAGGTATGATTCCTCATAATAAATTAGGTAGAGCTATGATAAAAAAATTAAAAATTTATAAAGGAAGCGAACACCCTCATCAAGCTCAAAAATTAGAAAAAATTAATTAAACATTAAAAGGGAGGTTAAATATTTGACGCAGTTAAAAAGTTATGGTACTGGAAGAAGAAAATCCTCAACTGCCAGAGTATGGCTAGTTCCTGGTAAAGGGAATATAAAAATTAATAATAAAACATTAGATAAATATTTTAGTGGAGAAGTTTTATGGACCGCAGTAGAAAAACCTTTAGAATTGGTAAATAAAAAGAATGAATTAGATGTTTTTGTCAAAGTAGAGGGGGGAGGTTTTACTGGTCAAGCCGGGGCAATACAGCATGGAATTGCCAGAGCTCTTCTTAAATTCGATCCTGCTTTACGGTCAAGCTTAAAGAAAGAAGGTTTGTTAACTCGGGATTCAAGAATGAAAGAGAGAAAAAAATATGGTCAAAAGGGCGCTCGAACTAGATTCCAATTTTCTAAAAGATAATATTTTTTTACATCTTCAACAAGAGAAAGGTTTACCAATTGGAAAAGGAGCCTTTCTCTTTTTTTTTACTTTTTTGTTCAAAAATACGCCAACTATATTTTTAATTAAATTTATTTTTATTATTATTTTATCTTTTTAAGGAAGGATACATTGAAAAGAAATCCTCATTTAGATATTTATTTAGAAAAAATTAAAATAAATACGGAAAACATTAAAAATTTATGTCAAAAACATGGAATCGAGGTAGTAGGAATAACTAAGGGTTGCTGTGCTATTCCAGAAGTAGGGCAAGCTATAATAGAGGGAGGAATAAAAATATTGGGAGATTCTCGAATTGAGAATCTTAAAAGATTAAAAAAAAATGGACTTAAAGCGGAGACGATGTTAATACGAATACCAATGCTCAGCGAAGTGGACAGAGTTATTGACTGGGCTGATATAAGTTTAAATTCGGAGATTTCAGTAATTAATTTACTATCACAGGCAGCATTAAAGAAAAAAACCGTGCATAGAATAATTCTAATGATTGACCTGGGAGACTTGAGGGAAGGAATTATGCCAGATAATACTTTAGAGATGATGGGAGAAATTAGAAAGTTATCGGGAGTAAAATTAATAGGTTTAGGAGCAAATTTTTGCTGTGTTAGCGGAGTAATGCCTACTCGGGAAAATTTAAATAAATTGGTTAGACTAACGGAAGAAATAGAGAGAAATTTTCAGATAAATTTAGAAGTAATTTCAGGGGGGGATACTAGTGTTTTAAAATTAGTGGAAGATAATATAATTCCTGAAAGAATAAATCAATTAAGAGTAGGAGTAGGAATATTACTCGGTCAAGACGATGTAAGATTGCGAAATATAGCCGGTACTTTTCAAGATACATTTATTTTAACTGGAGAAGTTATAGAAATTAAAGATAAACCATCTTTACCTCAAGGAGAAATTGGACTGGATGCCTTTGGTGAGATACCCGTTCTTCAAGATTTAGGAATAAGGAAAAGAGCTATTTTAGCTTTAGGGAAACAGGACGTTCATCTCGGTAGCTTAATTCCTTTAAAAGAAAGAATAAAGATAATAGGGGCAAGTAGTGATCATTTAATTATAGATGTTACTGATTTTGAAGAAAACATAAAAGTTGGAGATGAAGTAAGGTTTAGATTAAATTATCCGGCTTTACTTTCTACCACTACCTCTAAGTATATAAAAAAATATTTTTATAGAAAGGGAAAAAATAATGGCTATAAATATGAAAGGAAAGAATTTAATATCTATTAATGATTTAAGCAAGGAAGAGGTTGCTCAAATATTAGAAACCGCTGAGATTATGAAGTTAAGGCACTATTCTCACGAAGAACAACCTCTTTTAAAGGGTAAAGTTTTAGGGATGATTTTTCAAAAACCATCTTTAAGGACTAGAGTATCTTTTGAAGCAGGAATGATCCAGTTAGGTGGAGCAGCTATTTATCTTGGTCCTGAAGATATAAAATTAGGGCAAAGAGAGGCCACTAAAGACATTGCTCAGGTGTTATCTCGTTATGTAGATGGAATTATGGCTCGAACTTTTAGCCATGAAATAATATTAGAGTTAGCTAATTATTCATCAGTTCCAGTTATAAACGGATTATCTGACCTTTTACATCCCTGTCAAATATTAGGGGATTTACTAACTATTAAAGAAAAGAAAGGTAGATTATCCAATCTTAAATTAGCTTACCTCGGGGATGGTAATAACGTAGCTCATTCCTTATTGTTTGGGGTAGTTAAAGTAGGTATGGATATTGTTTTAGCTACTCCTTCTAATTATGAACCTAAATCAGAGATCGTAGAGCAGGCTAAAAAGGATGCTAAAAAAATGGGTAGCAGAGTAGAGATTATTCATAATCCATTAGAAGCTGCAGATAAAGCTGATATTATCTATACAGATGTTTGGACTAGTATGGGATTTGAGAAAGAGCGTGACATTAGGAAGAATGTATTTAGACCTTATCAAATAAATCAAGATTTAGTAAATAGAGCAAAAGATGATGTCCTAATATTACATTGTCTTCCAGCTCATCGAGGCGAAGAAATAACTGATGAAGTTATAGATGGACCTCATTCTGTAGTAATCGATCAAGCAGAAAATAGATTACATGCTCAAAAAGCTATTTTAGCTTTATTGCTCTAAATAAAGGAGGATCAAGTGTCTATCTCTTTTCACCTTTTGGATATTATTGATATATTAGTCATTGCTTTTGTATTATATCATATAATATTATTAATTAAGGATACTCCGGCATTACAATTAATCAAAGGACTAATTGTTCTTTTTATTGCTTCTTTCGTTGCTGATCAACTTGGCTTTCGGGCTATTAATTGGCTTTTAAAAGGAGCTATGGCTATGATGGTCGTAGCATTGCCCATAATATTTCAACCAGAAATAAGAAGAGGATTATTGAAGATGGGGAGGAGAGGTTTTTTAATAAATACTTCTTTTTTGCATAAAGAAGATAACAAAAAGATTGAACAATTAATAAACGGATTGGTTATGGTTATACCTATGCTTTCCGCAAAACACAAAGGAGCTTTAATTGTTTTAGAAAGAGAAATTGGCTTAAAAGATATTTTAGAGACCGGCATCATTTTAAATAGTGAATTTTCTCCTGAATTATTGTATTCTATATTTATGCCTGATTCTCCTTTACACGATGGAGCTGTAATTATTAGGGGTAATAAGATAATAGGAGCAAATTGTATTTTACCACTAAGTGAGAGAATGGATATTAGCAAATCTATGGGTACTCGACATAGAGCAGCTTTGGGTTTAAGTGAGCAGAGCGATGCCTTAATAATTGTAGTATCAGAAGAAACCAGTAATGTCTCAATCTCTTTGGATGGAAAAATTACTCGACCTTTGGAACCTCAAGGATTAAAAAAGATGTTAGCCCACTTATACCAGCCTAAAATAGTTTCTGAATTTACTTTCTGGCCCAAAGAGGAAGATAATAAATGAAAGAATTAAGAAGTTGGTTATTAAAAAATATTGATATTAAACTACTCTCTATATTTTTAGCTATTATTTTATGGTTATACGTAGCAAGTGGAGAGAACAACCCCATAGTAGAAAATTTTATTGATGTATCTCTTACTGCTACTAATCTCAAAGAAGATTTAGTGATAAAAGAGTTACCATCAACGGTAAGCGTAGGAATTAAAGGTCCTAAAAATATAATAAACAACATTTCTTCTCATCAAATTACCGGAATAGTAAATTTTTCAGAAATTAATAAAGTAGGTCAATATATATTAAAAGTAGAAATTGCTCCTCCTAAGAGAACGGAAATTATCAAAATTATTCCTTCGGAAATTAAAGCAGATATTGAGAGAATTTTAACCAAAGAAGTTGAAGTTGAATATAGTTTAATAGGAATACCTGAAAAAGGATATTCTTTAGCTGAGGAACCTAAAATTATTCCTTCTAAAGTTAAGATAATTGGAGCTCAAAGTATATTAGAAAATGTAAAGCAAGAAATTTGTACCATTGATATTTCTGGAATTAAAGAAGATTTTAATAAAAAGATAAAAATAAATGCCATAGATGTAAATGGAAATGAGGTTAAAGGAGTAAAGATTGAACCGGATACAGTAGAAGTTTCTATTTCTCTATCTCTTGGTTATCCTGAGAAAATATTACCAGTAAAACCAAGAATAATAGGGAAACCAGCTCCCGGTTATTATATTTCTCAAATATTGGCTAAACCTGATGAAATAAAGATTTTTGGAAATTATTCTAAAATAAACAATTTAGAATTTTTAGAGACTATTCCTATTAATGTGAGCGATATTACTACGACTCTATCCGTAAAAGTTCCGCCAGCATTAAATGAGGGGCTAAATATAGTAGAAGGTGAGACTACCTTAATAGAAGTAACTATACAGGTTAAAGAGGCATTAGTTCAGAAAACTCTACCAAGTGTTCCAGTTATACTTCAAGATTTATCTCCCTTCGTATCTTGCGAAATAAAACCTGAGGTAGTGGAGGTAATAATTGAAGGGGAAAATATTTTAATTGATCCATTAAAGAAAGAAGATATAAAAGCTTTTGTAAAATTTGAAGATAATTTCCAGGTAGAACAGAAAGTAAAAGTTCAAGTAGAAGTTCCTGATGGAATTTCTTTGATAAAAATTGAACCAGAAGAAGTAACAGTATTGATTAATAAATAGAATTTATAATTTTCCAATTCGCCAATTCTCCAATACACCAATTGGTAAATTGGGCAATCGGTTAATTGGTCAATTGATATCGAGGTAATTAATGAAAAAATTATTTGGAACAGATGGTATAAGAGGGGTAGCAAACCAAGAACCAATGATTGCTGAGGTAGTTTTTCAGATAGGAAGAGCTGGGGCATATTTATTTAAAGATGAAATTGATCCTAAGATATTAATTGGCAGGGATACACGGATTTCAGGTGATATGTTAGAAGCTGCTTTGATAGCTGGGATATGCTCAATGGGTGTAGATGTTCTAAGAGTTGGAATAATGCCTACTCCCGCAGTAGCCTACCTGGCTAGAGTTTATAATGCTAATTGCGGTATAGTTATTTCTGCTTCTCATAACCCTTTCCAGTATAACGGTATTAAATATATCAGGAGAGATGGATTTAAATTTTCTGATTTAGAAGAGGAAGAGATAGAAAGAATATATTTTAAAAATTATACCAAGAATGAATGGCCTACTGAAAAAAATATTGGCCGGGTAAAAGATTTATCTGAAGCAACAGAAAAATATATTGATTATATTAAAACTACCATTCCCTCTGGATTTAACTTAAAGGGATATAAAATTGTTTTAGATTGTGCCAATGGTGCTTCTTTTATAATTACTCCGCAGGTTTTTACCGAATTGGGGGCGAAGATAATTACCATTAACAATAAACCCAATGGGATTAATATAAATTTTGAGTGTGGATCTACTCGTCCTGATTCCTTAAGAAAAGAAGTTTTAAATCAACAAGCAAATTTAGGTTTATCTTATGATGGAGATGCAGATAGGGTTATAGCTGTAGATGAAAAAGGAAATATTGTAGATGGAGATCAAATTATGGCCATCTATGCTTTAAATCTCATCAAAAAAGGCCAATTATTAAATAATACGATGGTAACAACTTTGATGAGTAATATTGGTCTTGATCGAGTTATAAAAAAAGCAGGTGGAAAAGTTATTAGAACCAATATTGGTGACCGTTATGTATTGGAAATGATGAAGAAGATTAAGGCAGTATTAGGAGGTGAACAATCAGGTCATATTATTTTTTTACAATATGGCACTACTGGAGATGGATTATTAACTTCTCTGCAGCTTTTAAAAGTTCTTCAAGAAGAAGAAAAATCTTTATCTAATTTAGCCTCAGTAATGGAAAAATATCCTCAAATTATTTTAAATTTTAAAGTTAAAGATAAAGGGGAATTCTTTAAAAATATTTACCTAAAAAAAACTATTAAGGAAATAGAAAGGAAATTTAAAGGGAAAGGGAGAATTTTCGTACGGCCTTCTGGGACCGAACCTTTAATCAGGATATTATTAGAGGGAGAAAGTAGGGAAGAATTAGAGGAAATTTCTCAAGATTTAAGAGAGGTGATTGAAAGAGAGGTGATCAAGAATTTAGATTAAAAAAAATTGAATATAAGCGCCAGAACTTGCTTATTTTTAAATAATTTTATATTGCAAAGTAAGTTGACGAGGTAGGAGTTTATCGAAAATTCGGCGGATGCTCCTGGGTTGGCCAGATCCTTAAAAAACCTACAAAACTTTCCAGTAATGGCAAGGACAAAAAGGTTTTTATGGTTAGGATCCATTTAGGGATTCAATAAAACTTTCTTTAAATAAAAATTAACCAATTATGGTTTTTTATTTTGTATTAGTATTTTATTGATATTAAAGAATAATACCCTATTATCTATCCTTTTGAATGGATTTTTAATAGGGTATTTTGTTTTAAGAAAATATTTAATTTAAGAAGGGATAAAAAATGTGCGGAATAATTGGATATATTGGTTCAAAAGAAGCAGTACCAATTTTGTTAGATGGGTTAAAGAAATTAGAATATAGAGGATATGATTCTGCAGGTATTGCGGTATTAAAAGATAATAAAATTGAAATAAAAAAAAGTAAAGGAAAGATAGCTAGATTAGAAGACTTATTAAAGAAGAGTATACCGAAAGGAAATACCGGATTGGGACATACTAGATGGGCTACTCATGGGAAACCTAATAACCTAAATGCTCACCCTCATAATGGATGTAATTCAGAAATAGCGGTAGTGCATAATGGCATTATAGAAAATTATCTTCTTTTAAAAGAAAGATTAATTTCAGAAGGGCATAATTTTGTCTCGGAGACAGATACTGAAGTTCTTCCTCATTTAATAGAAAGTAATTATAAGGATAATTTAACCTCAGCGGTAAAAGAATCTCTAAAAGAGATAGAAGGATCTTATGCTATCGGAGTCATTTCAACTCGTGATCCAGAAAAAATTGTAGCTTCACGTTGGAGGAGCCCTTTAATTATCGGAGTAGGGAAAGGGGAAATGTTTTTAGCTTCTGATATCCCAGCCCTGCTTAAATATACGAATAGAGTAATCTTTTTAGAGGAAAGGGAAATTGCTACCATAACTAAAGATGGAGTGGAAATAATCAATTTTGAAGGTAAAATTTTGGAAAAAGAAATAATAAATATTGAATGGGATGCGGAGATGACTGAAAAGAGTGGATATAAGCATTTTATGTTAAAAGAAATTTTTCAAGAAACTATGGTTATTCGCAATAACTTAGAAGATAGGATTAATTTATCCACCAAATCTCTAGAACTTTATAATTTATCTCTCTCCTTAAAAAACATTAAAGAGATAAAAAAAATATTCATCTTAGCTTGTGGAACTTCTTATTATGCAGCTTTAGTTGGTAAATACATTTTAGAAGAGTTAACCAATATTAATGTAGAAGTAGATTATGCTTCTGAATTTAGGTACAGAAAAATATTGTTAGACCAGAAAGATTTAGTTATGGTGATATCTCAATCGGGTGAAACTGCTGATACTATTGCTGCTTTAAATTCCTGCCAAGAAGTTGGTTCCCATGTTTTAGCTATTACTAATGTAAGGGGAAGCACCATTAGCCGTAAGGCAGATAGTGTAATATATCTTAATGCTGGACCAGAAATAGGTGTTGCTTCAACGAAAGCTTTTATTGGTCAATTAATATCCCTTTACCTTATATCTCTCTATTTTGCCCAAGTTAGGGAGTCTCTTAATTTCTCAGAGATTAAGAAAATAATTTCTGAGTTTATAAAACTTCCTCAAATGGCTGAGATTATTTTACTTAAAGACCCGGAAATTATCAAATTAAGTGAAGAATTTTGTAATTTCCATAATTTTTTATATCTGGGAAGAGGAATTAATTATCCTATCGCTTTAGAAGGAGCTTTAAAACTTAAAGAGATTTCCTATATCCATGCTGAAGGTTACCCAGCGGGAGAAATGAAACATGGGCCAATTGCTCTACTAGATAAAACTTTTCCGGTAGTGGTAATAGCACCTCGAGACAAAGTCTATAACAAAGTAATTAATAATATAAAGGAAGTTAAAGCCAGAGATACATTGGTATTAGGTATTGCTACGGAAGGAGATAAAGAGATTTCCAATCTTGCAGATAGAGTATTCTATATTCCTCAAACTTTGGATCTATTATATCCAATTTTAGCGGTAATACCTTTACAATTATTTGCTTATCATATTGCTGATAAATTGGGTTGTGATATTGACAAACCAAGAAATTTAGCTAAAAGTGTTACTGTGGAGTAAAGAACTGGTTATTTTAAAAAAACATTTTGTAAAATTTAAAAGCAAGAGTATAATTAATTAAAATAAAATTAGGAGAAATTTTTAGGAGGAAAATTATTGATGGAAAAAATAACTAAAGAAAGGATTTTAGAAAAAGTTAAAGAATTAAAGGTAAAGTTTATTAGATTAAGGTTTACAGATATTTTAGGGATACCTAAGAATGTAGAAATTCCGACCAGAGAATTTAAAAAAGCTCTTGAGGGTAAGAAAATGTTCGATGGATCATCTATTCAAGGTTTTGTACGGATCGAAGAGTCGGATATGTATCTAAAGCCAGATTATTCTACTTTTACCATAAATCCCTGGGAAGAAGAAAAAGATGTAGCTCGGATTACCTGTGATATTTATAATCCTGATGGTTCACCTTTTGAAGGTTGTCCCAGAAATAATTTGAAGAGAGTAGTAGAAGAAGTTAAAGAAATGGGATATTCTACCAATATTGGACCAGAAGTAGAATTTTTTCTATTTTTTAGAGATGAAAACGGTAAAGCTACCACAAAAACTCACGATCAAGGGGGATATTTCGATCTTTTACCCATTGATTTAGGAGAAGAAGCAAGAAGGGATATAGTTATTGCTTTAGAAAAATTAGGCTTCGAAGTTGAGGCCTCTCACCATGAAGTTGCTCCAGGGCAACATGAAATAGATTTTAAATATTGTGATGCACTTACTGCCGCTGATAGAATAATGACTTTAAAATTGACTGGTAAGACCATAGCTTTAAAACATAATTTACATGTTACCTTTATGCCCAAACCTATTTTTGGTGTAGCTGGCTCTGGAATGCATACTCATTTATCTTTATTTAAAAATGGGGAAAACATTTTTTATGACCCTAATGGTAAATACAGATTAAGTCAAGAAGCTTTATATTTTATTGGAGGTTTATTAAAACATGCCAAAGGGTTTACGGCTATTACTAATCCTTTAGTAAATTCTTATAAGAGGTTAACCCCTGGTTACGAAGCGCCTGTTTATATTGCCTGGTCAGAAAGGAATCGTAGTCCTTTGGTTAGAATACCTGCGGAAAGAGGAGTAGGTACTCGAGCAGAACTTAGAAATCCTGATCCATCCTGTAACCCCTATTTAGCCTTTGCAGTAATTTTAAAAGCTGGAATAGATGGAATTAAAAAACAGATTGATCCTGGAGAGCCAGTTTATCAAAATATTTATACTATGAGCCAAGAAGAGAAAAAATCGTTAGGTATTGAAAGCTTACCCTCCACTTTAAATCAAGCTTTAAACGAATTAGAAAAGGATGAGGTGGTAAAATCAGGCTTAACTGATCACCTATTAACTAATTATATTGAAGCCAAGAGAAAGGAATGGGAGGCATATCGTATTCAAGTTCATCAGTGGGAATTGGATAGATATTTGACGATTTATTGAGAAATGAAGAGATTGGAGGTAAATAAATATGGAGAATTTTAATAAAAGCTTTAATTTAAAAAAAATCGATTTAAGAAGTGATACGGTTACCTTACCGACAGACGAGATGCGAGAAGCAATGAAAAATGCTGAAGTTGGAGATGATGTTTATAAAGAAGATCCCACCGTAAATCGATTGGAAGAATTAGCTGCTAAAAAATTAGGAAAAGAGGCAGCATTGTTTATCTCAAGTGGAACTATGGGTAATTTGATCGCTGTCTTGACTCATTGCCAAAAAGGAGATGAAATAATTTTAGAAGCAGACTCCCATATGTATTATTATGAGGTAGGAGGTATGTCAGCTGTAGCAGGGGTGATCCCTCGACTAATTGTAGGAAATAAGGGAGTTCCTAATCCTCAAGATATTAAGAAAGCATTTAGAGAAGAAAATATTCACTATCCTAAGACCACCTTAATTTGTTTAGAAAATACTCATAATCGAGCTGGGGGAACAGTTATTCCTCCTAAAGTAACCGAGGAAATCTGCCAATTAGCCCATCAACGAAATATTTTGGTTCATTTAGATGGAGCTCGAATATTTAATGCTGCTATTGCTTTAAATATTGAACCTTCTGACCTGGTTAAAAGTGTCGATTCAGTTATGTTCTGTCTTTCTAAAGGATTGAGTGCTCCAGTAGGATCAATTTTAATAGGTTCAAAGGAATTTATTCAAAAAGCTCGCAAAAATCGAAAGATGTTAGGTGGGGGGATGAGACAAGCAGGAATTTTAGCCGCAGCGGGAATAATTGCTCTTGAAAAGATGGTAGAAAGATTAAAAGAAGATCACCAAAATGCTCGTCTTTTGGGAATAGGTTTAAATGCCCTAGATGGGCTAAAAGTTGACTTAGAAACAGTTCAGACTAATATGGTTAATTTTGATCTTCAAGAAGTAGGTATGGACACTGCTCAATTTTTACCTAAGTTAGCGAAATATAATATATTAGGATCACCACGGCCACCCGCTAAAGTTCGTTTAGTTACTCATTATGGAATCAGCGAAGAAAACATTTTTACAACTATAGAAGCGATAAAAGAAATAGTTAGAAATTAGTATATAGAAGTAGGGGCGTATTGCATACGCCCTAAAATATAATCATAAAAATTGTAAGGCAGGCGTCTCGGCTGTCAAGGAGGTATATTTTTTGCAAGCTTTACCAGGATATAGAAAATGTTTTGTATGTGGAAAAGATAATCCCATTGGTTTAAATATTACCTTTTTTAAGGATAAAGACAAAATAAGAGCAGAATTTATTCCCGAATCAAAACATCAAGGTTATAAAGGAATTGTTCATGGGGGAATATTATTTTCTATTTTGGATGAGATAATGGGCAGAACTGCATTTATAAATAAAGGTGTAATGACTTTAACAGTAGAAATAAATGTCAAATATAGAAAAAAAGCTCCAGTAGGTAAAAAGATTATCTTTACTGCTCAGATGACTGAAGATTTGGGTAAAATGGTTGAGGCTCAAGCGGATGCCCGTTTAGAAGATGGCACACTATTAACGGAGGCAAGGGGGAAATTTATAGTTATTTCTAAAGAGATGCAGAGAGAAGTAGAAGAATATTTTAATTTTTAAATTAGTTTAAATTTATTATAGAAGATTAATTAACCAATCTTCTTAAATAAAATAAGATTAGTAATAAACAGGAGAAAAAAATTAATTTTTACTAAATTGTTAATGTTATTTATAGCAATTCCAGTAGTGGAGCTGTATATCTTAATTGAAGTGGGAAAGAAGATAGGAAGTCTAACTACTATCGGTATAATTATTTTAACCGGGATATTAGGAACTTATTTGATAAAAAGTCAGGGTTTTATGATTTTAAGGAAAATTCAAAATGATTTAAATGAAGGTATCATGCCAGGGGACAGCTTAATTCAGGGAGCAATTATCCTGCTCGGAGGAGTATTACTGCTTACTCCTGGTTTTATCACTGATATCACGGGCTTTATTTTTTTAATACCTGCTGGTAGAAAAATAGTTAAAAAATATTTATTGAAATGGTTAAAAGGAAAGATAAAAGAAGATAATTTTTATTTTAAAGAATTTTAAATATTGATAACTAAAATAAAAAATATTAAGTAAAGAGGAATGATATTCTTGATTATAGGTTGTGGGATAGATTTAGTTAAAATTGAAAGAATAGAAAAAATAATTAAAAGATGGGGAGATAATTTAACCTCTAGAATGTTTACCCTCTTAGAAAGAGAGTATTGTAAAAAAAGAAAGAGTAATAAATATCAATCTTATGCCGGGAAATTTGCAGCCAAAGAAGCTTTATTAAAGGCATTAGGATTGGGTTTGGGAGGGGTTAACTGGACCGAAATAGAGATAAGCAATAATGAACTCGGTCAGCCGATTATCAAGACCAGTGGAAAATTAAATATAATCGTTTCCAAAAAAGGGGTAAGTAAATATTTTTTAACTATATCTCACACCAAAGATTATGCTGTAGCTGAAGTAATCTTAGAAAGTTCAGCTCAGAAGGCAGAAGACAGAAGTCAGAAGAAAATAGTAATAAGTGATTAGTAATGTGTAATAAGTAATGGGTAGGGGTTTGATTCATCAAACCCGTAAAAAAACGGGTCGAATAAATTCGACCCCTACCACTAAAAAATATACTTTATTTGAAAATGTTTTGAATTTTAAATTCAGGCGGTATTTTATGAAGGTAGTTACCAGTCAACAAATTAAAGAGATTGATCAGAAAGCAATAGAAGAATATGGTATATCTGGTCTTACTTTAATGGAGAATGCCGGTTCAAGAATATTTCAAAATATGAAAAATATTTACCCTGATCTAAAATTAAAAGAAGTGGTTATCTTTGCTGGTTCTGGTAATAATGGCGGAGATGGCTTTGTAATTGCCCGTCACCTTTATAATTATGGAACAAAGGTAAAAGTATTTCTACTATCTCCTTTTAATAAGATTAAGGGTGAAGCAAAGGTAAATTTGAATCTTATTAATGAAATGGGGATTGAATTAATTGAAGTAAAAACAGAGGAACTCAAGAAAATACAAGAAGCTATACAAAACTCTGATTTGATTGTAGATGCCATATTGGGTACAGGGTTACACGGGAAAGTAATCGGTTTAAAAGCTGAAATAATAGATTTGATTAATGTGGCTAAAAAAGAGGTAGTAGCAGTTGATATTCCCTCAGGTTTAGATGCAGATATAGGAAAAATCGAAGGACCTTGCATAAAAGCAACTTATACGGTTACTTTAGCTTTACCGAAAATAGGTTTATTAATCTATCCTGGAGCAAGTTATGTAGGAAAAATAATTATTGAAAATATTGGAATTCCCTCCTATTTATTAGAAAATAGAAAATTAAAGATAAATTTGGTAACTAAAGAGATGGTTAAAACTCTTTTACCTTTACGTCCTATTTACTCTCATAAAGGATCTTTTGGTAAAGTTTTAATCTTAGCTGGTTCGGTAGGTATGACCGGAGCAGCTTTTTTAACTAGTGAAGCTGCCCTAAGAAGTGGTGCAGGTATAGTAGTATTAGGAATTCCTCAAAGTTTAAATTCAATAATGGAAGTAAAATTAACTGAAGTTATGACCCTCCCTTTAGCGGAAACAGAGAATCAGTCTTTAAAAGAAGATGCAGAAGAAACAATTTTAAAATTGATAAAAAAATTTTCGGTATTAGGAATAGGTCCTGGTATTTCCCGGCAATTAGAAACTCAAAGATTAGTTAGGAAAATTATAGAAAAATCTACTATTCCTCTGGTAGTGGATGCTGATGCGATATATGCTTTAAGTGAAGATCCTACGATATTAAAAAAGATCAAGGCTCCTCTGTTAATTACTCCTCATCCAGGAGAAATGGCTAAACTTACCAATAAAGATATAAATTATATTTTAGATAATCAGTTAAATATTGCCAGAGAAGTTGCTCAAGAATATGGGATTATAGTAGTATTAAAGGGAGCCAGAACAATTATTGCCAACCAAGAAGGTGAAATCTATATTAATATTGGTGATAATTCAGGGATGGCTACCGGAGGATCTGGAGATGTTCTAACTGGGATAATTTCTAGTCTAATAGCTCAAGGGGCAAATAACCTTTCGGCAGCAATAGCTGGAGTTTATATTCATAGCCAAGCTGGAAATTTAGCCCGAAATATTAAAGGGGAAAGGGGTATGATAGCTGGTGATATTTTGTCTCAAGTTCCTCAGGCCTTTTTAAATATAGAAGATTATGTAATAAGTGATGTGTAGGGGTTCGATTTATCGAACCCGGATGAAGGAGCGGATAGAAAAAAGATAGATTCCCGTTTCCACGGGAATGACAGATAAAGAAGAGATAATGACATAAATATTATTGTAGCGAACATGAGGAGAAAAAATCTAAAGATGCAAAAACTATTAGGTCTTACCTGGACAGAGGTAAATCTTGATGCTATTGCCCAAAATGTTAAAAATATTAAAAAATTAATTGGTAAAAAAAAAGAACTAATGGCGGTAGTAAAAGGGAATGCTTATGGACACGATATTTTAGAAATTTCTTCAGTAGTTTTAGAAAATGGAGCTACGAGATTAGCAGTCGCTCGTTTAGAAGAAGCCATTTTCCTCCGCAAAGCCGGTATTACTGTCCCTATTTTAGTCCTTGGTTTAACTTTAAAACCACAAGCAGAATCTTTGGTATCTTATGATATAACTCCTACAGTATGTGAATTTGAAATGATAGAAAAACTTTCTGAGTCGGCAGTTCAAATGAATAAGATGACTAAAATTCATCTCAAAGTAGATACGGGCATGGGAAGGATAGGAATTTTCCCTGATGATGTTTTGAAATTTATTAAAAGGATAAAGACCTTGAAAAATGTAGAAATAGAAGGTATTTTTACTCATTTTTCAGTTGCTGATGAGAAAGATAAGTTTTACACCGAAGAACAATTCAAAAAATTTATAGAAATCTTAACTATTTTAGAAAAAGAAGGAATAAAAATTCCCATAAAACATGTAGGTAACAGTGCAACTCTTCTTGATTTGCCTCATATGTGGCTAGATATGGTAAGACCTGGCCTTGCAATATATGGACTATACCCCTCTAAAGAAGTAAAAAAGACCATAAATTTAATTCCAGCGCAACAATTTAAAACAAAAATAGTTTTTATAAAAGAACTCCCTCGGGGGGAAAGCATCAGTTATGGTAGGACTTATATTACCAAAAGAAGAATGAGAGTAGCTTCATTACCAGTAGGTTATGCTGATGGCTATAATCGGCTTCTTTCTAATCAAGGTGAAGTATTGGTTAGAGGACAGCGTGTACCAATAATTGGACGTGTGTGTATGGATCAGTGCATGATAGATGTTACCAATCTCACCCAAGTAGAAATCGGAGACGAAGTAGTATTATGGGGTAGACAAGGGGAGGGAATGATCACCGTGGAAGAAATCGCCCAAAAAATAAGAACTATCAATTATGAAATTGTGCATCTGCCAGATAAAAAACGGGTAGCTAAGTTATTTATTAAAGATGGAAAGCCATGGAAGATTAAAACTATGTTAGGGGAAAGATTATTATAGCGGATAGTAAAAAATAGCGTAAAGCGTAGAGAAATACAGTGATAAGTAATCTGTAATGAGTAATAAGATCACAGTTCTGAATTTACAAAAGCAGGTTACTTGTTACACGTCACATATTACACAACTAACTGGCAAACTGGGTAACCAGCTAACT
>NZ_PFKO01000111.1:0-5212 GCF_002784285.1 Candidatus Infernicultor aquiphilus | reverse complement strand
TTAAACTTGTTCATGCCTAAGGCTTCAGCAGCCATCATCTGACCGCTTTTAATCGATTGGATAGCTCCTCTGATATATTCAGAATGATATGCTCCGCTGCAAAGGATAAAACCTATTGTAGCTGCAACAAAAGGCGAAAAGAAAATACCTATAGAGGGAAGCCCAAAATAGAGAATAAAAAGTTGTACTAATAAGGGGATACCTCTAAAAAATATTGTATAAATAGCACAAAGAGAAGAAATAATTTTATTTCCATATGCTCGCCCCACTGCTATCAGAATACCTAAAATTAAGCCTAAAGGAATAGATAAAACTATTAATTCAATAGTAACAATGACTCCTTTTAATAGAGGAGGTAAAAGAATATCCCGAATAAAAATCAAATCAATCATCTTTTTTCTACCGACTTTCCATAAAGTTCAGTTATTTTACAAAGAAATTTTTTGGTTCGCTCATGATCAGGATTAGTAAAAAGTTTATAAGGGGAACCCTGGTCTATTATTCTTCCACCTTCTACAAATATTACTTCATTTGCTACTGAACGAGCAAAACCCATTTCATGGGTTACCACTACCATAGTCATTCCACTAAGAGCTAATTTTTTTATTACCTCTAACACTTCTCCAATTAGCTCAGGGTCAAGGGCAGAAGTAGGTTCATCAAAAAGCATTACCTTAGGATCCATAGCTAATGCTCTGGCTATAGATACTCTTTGTTTTTGTCCACCGGAAAGTTGTGCCGGATATAAATTGGCTTGTTCTTCCAAACCAACTTGTCTTAATTCTTCTATTGCTTTTTCTTTAGCCTCTTTTTTATCTATCTTTTTTACTTTAACTAAACCTATTTCCACATTTTTCAAAGCAGTTAAATGATCAAATAAATTAAAATCCTGAAAAACCATACCCATCTTTTGGCGAAACTGATTAATATTTTTCTTAGTATGAGTTACTTCCTCATTTTCTAACCAGACTCGACCACTATCCGGTATAGTTAATTGATTTATACATCGAAGAAGGGTGCTTTTACCACTTCCCGAAGGACCAATAATAACTTTAGTCTCCCCTTTTTTAATCTCAAAGGAAATTCCTTTTAATATCTCTTCTTTTCCGTATCTTTTATGTATATCTTCTACACGTAATACAATAATATCTTTATCCTTCTGCATCTTGTTTAAATTTCACCTCTCCTCTCTCCGTAACCAGGGATTTTTACTTTATTTTCTAAAAGATCAAGAACTTTTACTCCGCCGTAAGTTAAAATAAGAAAAATTACCGCACAGGTAAGATAAATAGGCATAGGTTTATAAGTGCGAACAGCAATAAAACTTCCTCGAGTTATTATCTCTATTAATCCGATAGCATAAGTTACAGCTGAATCTTTTAAGATAATCGAATATTCATTTGACCATCCCGGAATAGAAATTCGCAAAGTTTGAGGTAAGATAATATTCCAGATAGCTTGAATTTTACTCATCCCCAAAGACCTAGCGGCTAACATCTGTCCCTCACCTATTGATTGGATACTTCCTCGAAATATTTGAGATTGATAAGCAGCGCTTCGGAAACCTAAGACTAAAATAGCAGCAGTAAGAGCCGTTAAATTAAATCCTAAAAACATAAATAGTCCGAAATAAAAAAGAAAAAGAAGTACTAAGACGGGAATCCCTCGGAAGAACCAGACATAAAACGAAATTAAACCAGCAATGTACTTATTACCATAAACCTGGCCTATGGCCATAGGAATCCCTATTATAAACCCTAAACCTAAAGCTCCTCCTATTAGTTTAAGAGTTACTATAGATCCCTTTAGTAGATAAGGAAGAGATTGATAAATTAATAAAAGGTTTTCTGTCATTCTTACTCCTAAAAAATCTATTTTTATTTTTTATAATCCATTTATAATACTTCAATATAAATTTTAAAAATCCTGTTTTATTTTCACGAAATTATAAAAAATTTAGATTAATTTTCTTTATATAATAAATCCTCGTTTTAAATCTTTTTAAGTCGTAAATAATAACATTCGTAAAACTTCAAAATAATCGTCCGATTCAAATACTACATTAGTAGAAGAAAGTTGTTTCATTCCGGGGTAAAAAGATGCTTTAAAGGCTCTCCCATGATTTCTAAATGATAGTTCTATTTTAAAATGATCCGGGAACTTAACTTTACATTTATTGATATCTCCTTTTAATGCGAACTCTACTCCTTCTTTAATCTTTTTTGTGGCAAGTTGGGGATGAATGCTAATTACTGAATTACCCACCCCTTTATTTACCGCCACAGTCTTGATGTTTTTATTGACTTTATTCACTTCTTTGCAAATCCCTTCATCTCCACTCACAAAAACTACCGGTACCTCTACCATCGCCGCAATATAACTATGGATTAAGAATTCACTGGCAAATTCTCCGTTTAGTTTAATATAATTAAGACGATTAGGGTTTAAAGTATGAGATAAAGGATTGGCATTGGAACTACCGAAAGAATGATAACCAATCATTAATAAAGCATCAAATGATTCGTCCAATTCTTGAACCATTAAAAAAGGGTGTTCACTCCAACCCCGTACCAGTCTAATTATTTCCGGGAGATCAACTGCGATAATATTTCTTCCACTGCCATGGGCATCTTTAATCCAAATCTCTTCTACCCCCGCATTCACTGCCCCTTCACATGCCGCTTTAACCTCGTCAGTCATCTGCTGGGCAAATTTTTGATAATCAGATTTTGACTTTTCAGTTTCATCCCAATGGGTAATACCGGTAACTCCTTCGATATCAGCACTTATATATATTTTCATATCTCTCTCCTCTACTATTAATTAAGTTTACTAAAATATTAATTAATATTAACAAATATCTAAACTTATCTAATAATTTTTATGGTCCTTTTCTTGCCCTAAATACCATTTCCATAAGGGAGTATAATTTATTTTTTTACCCTTAATATTTTCTTCTGCCTCATAATCATCAGTAATAATTAAACCTTTTTTAAGATTGAATTCCTTCATAGCCTTAAGTAAAGCTCTAATTTCTCTATTTTTTGTTTCCGGTCTATCTACTTCCCAACAAACCTGAATAAGTTGCTTGACTTTTAAATTCTCCTTTATTATAAAATCTACTTCTATATTATTAACATCTTTCCAATAAAACAATTCTAAATTAGGATCAAAGATTTCTTTTCTTTTTAATTCTAAAAATACTAAATTTTCGGCGAGTCTCCCGATATTTTGACTAAATCTAAAACCTATGGTATTTGCTAAACCAACATCTACTGCATAAACTTTTCTTGGACTCTTTTCTTGTTCTTTAATCTTATAGGAAAACCTTTTAAGAAAGAATAAAATAAAAGTATCTTCCAGATAATGAGAAAATTTTTCCACCGTGTCAGCTGAAATATTTAATGATCTTTCCAGGGAATTAAAAGTAATCAATGAAGAGATATTGCTCAGATAAAACTTAGCCAGAGAAATTAATTCCTCACTCTTTCGTATTTTAAATCTTCTGATAAGATCTTTATTTAATATATCTTCAAAATAAGTTAATAGAATCTGTCTTTTTTCCCCTCCTAAGACCACCTCGGGAAAAGAACCAAATTCAATATACTCTTTCAAGAATCTTTTAATCTCTATCTCTTTATTCACCATTTCAAATTTGTCTGATAAATCTATATTTTTAAAGGCTAGATACTCTTTAAAAGAAAGAGGAAAGATAACTAAATCTAAATGTCTTCCGGTAAGCAAAGTAGATAATTCCCTACTCAACAGCTTAGCATTCGAACCGGATATAACAATTTTTGCTTTATCTAATTCATGAATTGTTCTTACCCATCTTTCCCAATCTTTTACTTCCTGAATTTCATCGAGAAAAAGATAGGGTTTTTCTTGGGGATTTAAAAATTCTAAATAGACTTCATAAGCTTTTTGCAAAGTTTTTGTATCTAATTCTACAAAACGGGGATCTTCAAAATTAATAATTAATATATCTTTCTGGTTAATATCTTCTTTTATTAGTTCCTTGGCTATCTGTTTCATTATAAAAGATTTTCCACTTCTCCTTGCTCCAGTAATTACAATAATATGAGAGCTTTTTTGAAAATCTCTAATTTTATTAAGATAATAGGGACGGCTAATTCCTGTATTTAAATCCCTTCCCCAAAAATTCCAATCTTTTAATATTTTAATTATTTCATTTTTATCCATTATTTCCTCTTATATTAGGTATAAATATATTTTTTTACCTATTATTACCGATATTATAGTACAATAATCTCTCTTTTATGTCAACTGGTAGAAAAGCATGGCTATCGGCTATCCAGTTTTCAGGGTCAGGCTTCACAAATTCTAAATGCGAAAAAACGTTCTTTACAAAAAGTAAAAAAAGTTACCAAGTTTTTGAGCTATTACAACCATTCCCTGTCGCATTCAGAATAAAATGGCCTGTCTGCGTGCAGGTTCGCACAGGCAGGCACGCACAGGCAAAGATGTGTCCCTATTTTTCCATCAAGAGCTGCAAGATAAAATTGCATCTTACCTACATACTCAGGCTTGAATTCACTTATTTTAAGCTCGATTGGGATAAGACATTTGAGTTCTCTACGGAAAAAGAGCAAATCAATTCAGGATACTTCATTTTCAAATCCTGGGATAGTTTTTCCACTACCCCCTCGCCCCATTTGCTTTTTTCTTGTAGATTCACAAGTGTCTCACCAATGAACCAATAAAGTTCAATCAATAATTTATTTACAGTAGTAATGGCTTGGTGTTTGCTCTCTTCGATTTTCTTAATGACTGAAGAAAGCGTTTTTTCGTAATCCTGATTCTGTTTTTTTAAATCTATTTCTCTCCTTTCTACTTCCTCAACTTATATATTTCAAAAGGCAATTGGTAATACCGGTAACTCCTTCGATAGCAGCACTTATATATATTTTCATAACAGTTCTCCTTTAAACATTATTTTCGTTCGATACTACTATCAATCATCATATTAGAATTATAGTATAAATTCCTCTTTTTTAAAAATAATTCTTAAATGAATTTTCATTTTAGAATAATTTTTACCTTTTATGTTATGATTATTTCCCAAAAAGCCAAAAATATTTTCAACAGACTTCGTCTCGTATTGCGTATCGCGTTGGAAATAAGATTAGTTATAATTATGTTGTAGGGGTTCGATTTATCGAACCCGTAAATAAGCGGGTCGGATAAATCC